>JAABTU010000095.1 GCA_011389715.1 Desulfotignum sp. | reverse complement strand
GGAGCCAAGTACATGCTCATTGGAAATCTGATCCAGCAGCAGTTCGGCGCCAGCAGGGACTGGGCCTTTGGTGCGGCCATCAGCATGGGACTTATGGTATTGACGATGGTCAGTCTTTATCTGTATAAGAGAAGAAACAAGGATATTGATCTGTTATGAGAAAAATTAACTTGCTGGTGAGTATTTCGGCCATTGCCACCATGGGGTTTCTATATCTTCCCCTCCTGGCGGTTGCGTTTTTTTCAGTGAACGATACCAAATACGGGCTTGTGTGGAAAGGGTTTACACTGGACTGGTATTTGAAACTGTTCCAGAACGAACTCATTCTTCATGCCGCCTGGAATACACTGGTCCTGGCGGTGGTGTCGACACTGGTATCCACGATTCTGGGGACGCTTCTGGCCATTGGCATGGACCGGTTTCCCTGGCCCCGGAAAATGAACACCTCTCTTGATCTGATCCTGCACCTGCCGGTTATCATCCCGGATATTATATTTGCTGCCGCCATGGTGGTGGCGTTTGGTTTTCTCCGGGTGCTGTCATCCGCATTTGAACCGGGTCTGTTGAACATGATCATTGCCCATATTACGTTCCAGACAGCCTTTGTCGCCCTTGTGGTCCGTAGCCGTCTGATCAGTATCGGCAAGGATATTGAAGAGGCTGCCAGAGATCTGTATGCCGGCACCATGTACCTGCTGTTGAAAGTGACCCTGCCACTGCTTCTGCCCGGCATTGTCGCCGGGGCCATGCTGGCCTTCACCCTGTCCCTGGATGATTTTGTCATCAGTTTTTTTACTGCCGGTCCGGAGTCCGTCACGCTGCCGCTGTATATTTATGCGGCGGTCCGGCGGGTGGTGACTCCCCAGATACATGCGCTTTCAACGCTCGTGCTTCTGGTGACTGTTATTATGGTAATCCTGATGGAACGGTTTACCAGAAAAGTAAATATTAAATAGAAACGGGTTACCTGCCCGATTACATTAACTATAACCAAGGAGAAACAACGATGAAAAAAGTATTGTTTATGGTTCTGTCATGTCTGATCCTGTTATCCGGATCAGCCTGGAGTGGGGGGGAATTGAAGATTTTTACATGGTCTGAATATATGGATGAGGAGACCATGCCCCAGGAGTTTGAAAAGGCGACCGGTATTAAAGTTTCTCTGGATATGTATGAATCCAATGAAGAAATGATGGCAAAGCTCCAGGCCGGCGGCCTGGGCCAGTACGATATTATCATTCCGTCGGATTATATCATGCCCAGCCTGATTAACCTGAATCTGCTGACCCCGCTGGATCATTCAAAAATACCCAATCTGAAAAATCTGGGACATAAATTCCAGGAGGCATCCTTTGATCCGGGCAATAAATATTCCGTGGGATGGCAGTGGGGAACCGTCGGCCTGATGTACAACAAAGCCAAACTCAAAGACAGTGATGTGGCTTCATGGGCGATCCTGTTTGATCCGGCCAAGAGCCCGGGGGCCTTTTACCTGATTGATTCCGTGAGAGAAATGCTGGGGATTGCGCTGGTATATCTGGGATATGATTTCAACTCGGCTGTTCCAAAAGAACTCAAGGAGGCATCCGACCTGTTGATCCAGACCAAAAAACGCAAAGAATGTATGGGATTCAAGGGAGGGGTCGGCGGCAAGAATGATGTGATTTCAGGGGTGGCTGATGCCGCTATCGTCTATAACGGGGACGCTATCCAGACAGTTTCCAAGGAACCGGATAAATTCGGATTCCTGGTCCCGAAAGAAGGCAGCGAAATCTGGATCGATTCCATGTGTATCCCGGCAAAAGCCCCCAATGTTGATGCCGCGCATCAATGGATCAACTGGGTACTGGAACCGGAAGTCGGGGCATCTCTTTCCAATTATAACCAGTATGCCACCCCCAATGATGCCGCCATTCCCTTTTTGAATAAAGAAGACCTGGAAAATCCGGGGATCTGGCCGACACCTGAAATTATCAAGACCCTTCATTTTGTTAAAGATCTTGGGAAAGACAACCATATTATCGATCAGGCATGGACACGGGTTAAATCCCATTAACACCGGGTAACCGGGTCCGGGTATGGCAGACAGCGGCATGGCCGGTTGTTCATGCCGCTGTCTGCCGCTTCGGTCAGATACGGATTATAATTTTAAAAGCAAAGTGATGATCCAGATATTTGATACAATCCCGCGCAAAGATGGGTTCAGGATGCCGGGTGAATTTGAAAGCCATTCCAGATGCTGGATGCTCTGGCCGGAACGAAAAGACAACTGGCGCCTGGATGCGGTTCCTGCCCAGAAAGCCTTTGCCGCAGTAGCAACGGCTATCTCCAGGTATGAGCCTGTTTTTATGGGGGTTTCAGCCGGTCAATTTAAAAATGCTGCCGCTCTTTTGCCATCAACCGTCACGCTGGTTGAAATGGAATCGGATGATGCATGGATGAGAGATGTGGGCCCCACCTTTGTCAGGCACTCAAACGGAGAAGTTCGTGCCGTTGACTGGGGGTTTAATGCCTGGGGCGGTTTAAACGGCGGACTGTATTGCCCGTGGGACCGGGATGAAAAAGTGGCCCGGGCCGTGATGGAAAATCAGCGGGTCAACGGGTATAAAGCCCCGCTGATCCTTGAAGGCGGTTCCATCCATACGGATGGGGAAGGGACGTTGATCACCACGGAAGAATGCCTTTTAAATCCCAACCGGAATCCGTTCCTGTCACGGAATCAGATTGAAATGCTGCTAAAGGATTATCTCGGGGTTGAAAAAATTATCTGGCTGGGCCTGGGTGTATACATGGATGAGACCGACGGTCATGTAGACAACCTGTGCTGTTTTGTCAGGCCGGGAGAGGTGCTGCTGTCATGGACCGACGACAGGTCTGATCCCCAGTATGCCATTTCAAAGGATGCCTTTGACCGGCTGTCCGCAGCCCGGGATGCAAAGGGCAGGCACTTTTTGATCCATAAAATCCACCAGCCCGGCCCGCTGTATATGACTGAAGAGGAAAGCGGCGGGATCTTACAGCCCGGTCAGGCCATGAATCGGGAACCGGATGCCCGCATGGCAGGGTCCTATGTTAATTTTTATATCGCCAATACCGGCATTGTTATGCCCATATTTGATGATCCCTTTGATGCCGGGGCCATTTCAATGATTCAGTCTGTTTTTCCCGAAAGAGCCATTACCGGGGTGCCGGCCAGAGAGATCCTCCTGGGTGGCGGCGATATCCACTGCATTACCCAGCAGCAGCCCTGAAACTAAAGACAGATGATGTTTTCCGGCCGGTCTATTGAGCGGTAATGCCGCCATCTATCGGCCAGGCAGCGCCCGTTACAAAGGATGCGGCATCTGATGCCAGGAAGCAGACCACCGATGCAACTTCTTCCGGTTGTCCCAGTCTTCCTGCCGGATACGGGTCTGTCAGGTTCTTAAGGTATACTTTTTGATCCGGTTGTTTGACACATTCCTCTTCCAGCATGGGTGTGATGATATCCCCGGGGCACACACAGTTGACACGGATGTTTTCATGGGCCAGATCAAGGGCCAGGGCCTTGGTCAGCAGGGTGATCGCTCCCTTTGATGCCGTGTAATCCGGGCATTGCCTGTTTCCGTGAATGCCGGCATCGGAGGAAATGTTGATGATGGCGGCATGACGGCTGTTTCTCAGCAGGGGAAGGGCATACTTGCAGATAAAGAAAGTTCCCTTCAAATTGGTATCCATGATCCGGTCAAATTCAGGCTCGGTGATACTGTCGATGAACCCGGACCGGAAGATTCCGGCGGAATTGATCACGACATCAAGGGTTTTGAATTGTTTCGCCACTTTTTTGATCACGGCTTCACATTGGACCGGTTTTGATACATCCGCCTGGAAAAAACAGGCTTTTTCTCCAAACTGCTTCAGTTGATTCATGGCAGTGGCCCCTTTTCCCCGGGTGCTGCCAACTATACATACCGAGGCTCCCGCAGTCAGGGCCATGCTGGCGGCAGCCAGTCCGATGCCGGAGGTCCCGCCGGTGATCAGGAATATGCGATTTGAAAAATCAAATGTGAGTCCGGATGCATCCGGATTAAATGGCTGTTTCATGTAATCCTCCCTGCTGTGGTTCCCGGATCAGGCCTCTTTAATGAGCTGTGCGGCAAAATGCGGCAGTACAAAAGAGGCTTCATGAACCGTGGTATTATAAAATTTTAACCGGTGCTGGATTATATCCGGGACAGTCCGTGCCGGCACGGTTATCCGGAAAGGGCCGTCAGAGCCAATACAGATACCGATGTGCCCACCCGTGAATGTCGGTACGATAAAGCTGGAATAGGCATGGATTCTGAACAGCTGTTTGAAAATGCCCACCATTTTTTGGACCTTGTCCGGATGGAGAAAAAAGGATTCGCCCTGAATGGCCAGGATGCCGTTTTTATTCAGTGCTTCCCGGCAGTGTTTATAAAACTGCTGTTCAAAAAGGATTTCACCCGGTCCCACCGGATCGGATGAGTCCACAATAATAATATCATAATTCTTTTGGTGCTGGTGGATGAATTCATTCCCATCCGCAATATGGAGGGTTACCCGCGGGTCATCAAATCCGCAGCTCATTTCCGGCAGGAATTTTTTTGAAACATCAACCACCATTTCATCAATTTCACAGATGTCAATGGATCTGATATCCGGGTGCCGGGCGATTTCCCTTAACACGCCGCCATCCCCGCCGCCGATCACCAAAACAGTTTCCGGGGATGGATGGGCAAACAAGGGCGTGTGCACCAGCATCTCCTGGTAGGCAAACTCATCAAAACCGGTCAGCTGGATAATGCCGTCCAGGACCATCATTCTGCCGTGATGCCGGGTTTCATAAACATCAATCTCCTGGTGGCGGCTTTTTCCTGAAAACAGGGTGCTTTCAATTTCTATTGAAAGGGCAATTCCGGGCCATATATCGGAAGTTTCTGAAAACCAGCCTTTCATCAGTTGATCCAGATTATGGTTTGGTGTCATGATGGTTTTCTTCCTTTTTAGCGGCAGGCATTGGCGATACCGATTTCAACCATCATGATCAGGCCTGATGATACCAGCAGCCGTTTTCTGCCGATAATATCGGCCAGCGCCCTGGAAGGGACTTCGGCGATGACAATGGTGGCAGCCCATACGGCATTGAGAATTGAAAACTGGGCCACGCTGAGCCCGAAATCAAGGAAAAGAATGGTAAAAACCGGGTAATAAAACCGTGAGTTGAACAAAACCCTGAAGGCAATAAGCCGGATATTGGGTATTAATAACAGGGACGTGTCTGGTTTTTCAGATTGGATACTCAATTTTATATTTTTCTTTTATGGATTTTAAGGTGTTGCGGTTTTAATTTAATATTCTGCGGTCTGTTTTGTCAATACAAAAAGCCGTTCCAGATCCACCATCAAAAAAATAAAAAACCTCGTTGTGCTTGACTGCTCAAGAAGATAGAATGTTTTTGGCAAAAGCAGCTATCATCAAGGAGATGCAACTAATATGACACAAAGTGCCAGAATCAATTGAAAAACATGTGAAGATACGAGAGAACAGTCAGGGGTGGACGGATTAGCAGGCATTGACCTCCTTAATACTGTTGAACCTGGCAGGCGGAACCAGTGTGGATGATATAAAGATTTTAAATGCTGATCCAGGGTTCTGTGAGATACTGCGTAAAACAGAACTGCACGGTCTTAAACGAAAAGAACGTCGGGAACTGGAGAAAAGATGGCGTAAGGAAAAGAAACTGTTTGTTCCCTCGCCCTCAGCCATGTTCAGATATCTATCCCGATTCCATGCTGCTGAGCAGGAAAAAATCAGATCCTAGGCTTCCAGAAGTAGTTTTATTCCGGCATAATAACCACCTGAAAGGCCTGGTGAAGGTGAATACGGATTTATTACGGACATGGGGGTAATGGGATTTGACGAACACACCCGGCAGATGTTTCTGATCGGCTGTTTTCCGGGGATCACGCCGGATCAGATCCTGGACAACATGGAGTTCGAAATCCGAACCGACCGGGCCGTGGAGATTCCCGTTCCCACCGAGACCGAACTGACCCTTCTGCGGGAAAAATGTGATCCCCACGGCCTGATCCTGTAACCTGTAATTTCATTTGCCGGGCAGGAATGAACGGATGTAAAAAGTCTGCTGCCGGTTCCATGATGTCTGTGTCATTAACCAGACAATTATGGAGAACCGGGTTTGGAGAGAGTTGGGTTATACGGCTTCATTTCATCTTCGGTAAGTTTTCTCATGTTTTCTCCACAGCAGACCAGATCGCCGTCTTTGCCTTCAAGCACAAGAACCACGTTGCCGCATACGTCACATTTGTAAATTTCATCTTTTTTTGGCATTGCTTTCTCCTTTCTTTAAAAAAATGGCAGAATTGCCCGTCTTTGTATCAAGGCCGTCATCATTTGTTACGGCCTCATTTCTATACT
>JAABTU010000094.1 GCA_011389715.1 Desulfotignum sp. | reverse complement strand
CGGTCTTTGTGGCACCGGGGGCACAAAAAACTGTTCCAATTATCGGTGGAACAGGATATTACACGGTTGCCAGTGCGGATCCCAAAGTGGCCGGGGTCAGCCTGGGCACCGACAGCGTGGTGGTTATGGGTATTGCTACCGGTAAAACCCGGGTAACAGTGCAGGATTCCGGTACGGAGAGTGCGGAAATGGCTGTGGGGGTACTGCTGCACGCCCCGGTCCTGGATCTGGATATCACC
>JAABTU010000093.1 GCA_011389715.1 Desulfotignum sp. | reverse complement strand
GCACCAGGGCCCAGCTGGCGTGGCATCCTGTCCCCGGGGCAGACCGGTATGTGTTGTATTATGCCCTGCCGGATGCAGATGGAAATCTCGATCCCAAAGAAATTCACCAGCTGGATCTGGGCCGGATTACCGGTCTGGATGTGGATCTTGGGTCCGGCACCCGGGTGTTTGCTGCAGTGCAGGCTGTGGACAGCCAGGCCCCGGATCTGGCAAGTGAAATTTCCAATGTGGTAAAGATTGTTATCCCTTAGGTGCCATTTTTTTCCATGGATAGGTTTTCATGGATGCGGTTGGCATGGATCGGGGGGCTATATCTGGAGGACACGGTATTGTTGTTGCGGATAAGCAGGCTTGTTCAGGCCTGGGATTATGGGTGGCTGTTACCTTTTCTGGCACGGCTTCCTTTTTTTATGGGACGCAGGCTGGCACAGGCCCGGGGCATTGTGTGCGCGGTGCTGGATTATGACTGGCGGGCCACTGCTGTCAATGTCAGGTTTGTCCGCAGCCGGGTTTATGAAATGATGCAGTCATTGTCCACCCGCACCCCGGTGTGGAAGGTGGTGCAGCGGTTTATGAACAATTCTCTGGAAGAATGGCAGGCTTGTCTTTTCCGGCATCCGGAAAAAATGGCCCCTGTTGCCCGAAAATGCCATATTGACCATTTGGAAGAATACCGGCGGCTTGCCGGAGAAAAACGCGGTATTGTAATGGTGTCCCACCATTTTGACAGTTTCTGCATGGGGATGGTGCTCATGGGCATGCAGGGCCTCAAGGTCCACTGCATCAATACCAGGGGCATAGAAGACCCCCGCATCGATCCGGTGGTGCGGTCCTATTTCCAGACAAAATACAGAAGCATGGAATCGCTGATGAATGGAAAAATGCCCTATCATGAAAACGGGATGCAGATTTTTTATGACAAGCTTGCACAAGGAGAGATGGTGGTACTCATGGGAGATGTCCCAGGGACAAAATCCCGGGTCCTGATCGATTTTATGGGAAAAAAATTCCGGCTCCCCCTCGGGGCATGGCATATGGCCACAAAAACCGACAGCCTCTTAGGGGCGTATATCACACTGGGATTTCCCGGCGGCAGATACCACACGGTCTGTATCCCGCCCTATGCCCCGGACCCGGATGATCCCGAAGCATCGTTGATGCCGATTTACACATTTCTGGAATCCTGGACCAGGGCCTGCCCTGAAAAATGGGTGACTTCCGATCTGCTGCAGACATACGGGAGCTGATCTGTCCGCCAGCCCGGCAATGCAAAACCTTAAACACATTGGAGTTCATTCAACCTGCTATGCTACCTGCTGTTCATGTAAAAAATATCACCAAAACCTACCGGTTGTACCAAAAACCTGTGCACCGCCTGCTGGAAGCAGTGACCCGCCGTCCCCGGCACCAGCAGGTCACCAGTCTGGAAGCTTTGTCATTCGATCTGCCCCCGGGCGGGACCCTGGGAATTATCGGGGAGAACGGGGCCGGCAAAAGCACCCTGCTCAAAATACTGGCCGGCACCCTCACCCCCACCACCGGCCGGATTAATCTTACCGGCAGGGTGTCCGCCCTGCTGGAGCTGGGGGCCGGGTTTCATCCGGAATTCACCGGGCGCGAGAATATTTATCTGAATGCCTCCCTCCATGGATTGAACAATGCGGAAATCCGTGAAAAGGAACAATCCATAATAGATTTTGCAGATATCAAAGGGTTTATCGACCGGCCCATCAAAACCTATTCCTCCGGCATGAACATACGTCTGGCATTTTCCATAGCCACCAGCATCGATCCGGATATTCTTATCATCGATGAGGCCCTCAGTGTCGGGGACCAGCGGTTTCAGCAAAAATGCGTGGAGCGCATGACCGGGTTCCGCAAAGCCGGCAAAACCCTTGTTGTGTGCAGCCACAGCATGTACATGATCAATGCATTGTGCCGGGATGCCCTCTGGCTGGAAAACGGGGCTTTGAAGGAACATGGTACCACATCCCGTGTGATTTCCGCATACATGGCTGCCCAGGAAGCAAAGCAGGAAAAAGAGGTGGCACAGGAAGATGCCGATGCTCCCGGAGCCGATATGCCCGAGGTCACCGTGGAAAGCGTGCAGATCTGCAACCAGGACGGCAGCATGTGCGAGCAGATACAGCAGTTTGAAGACATGGTGGTGAAAATCAGGCTCAAGCGCCATACAGATGCCGGGTTCCAAGGCCATGTGGCCCTGGTCCTGGAGGACAGCAATAACGCTGTGGTGTTCGGTACCCTGACAAGGGACCAGCACGGGGAGGCCATCGCATTCGCACCCCGGCAGACAATCGAACTTTTGCTGCCGGCACTGCCCCTGCAGAAAGGGACGTACACAGCCAGAGCCCTGGTCTCCGATATGCATGGCCTGCGCCTGGTGCACCAGAGCGGATCAGGCCCCTGCCTGGTGCAAAGCAGGCATCCTGAGTACGGGATTGTGTGGATGGCCCATGAATGGAAAATATAGTGCACAAACCTTTGTATTTTTTCTGGGCCATGGGTATTCTGATGTTTTTCGGAACAGGGTATGCCCTGCTGGTACCTGTTTTCCAGGCCCCGGATGAGCCTGCCCATTTTGCCAGGGCCTATGGGGTGGCAGAGGGGCAGTTTGTGCTCCGGGATCACCCAAGGGCCCTGGCAGATTTGATGTACCGGTCGGCTGATGCATACTATGATGCTGAAAATTTTTTGGTTTTCAGACATGTCCGGGAAATGCTGGAAAATTCTCGGGACAGGGTTCCCAATGTGGCCTATAATTCATCCCAGTATTCCTTTGCCGCCTATCTGCCCCATGCCGCCATTATAAAACTGGTCATGGTGTTTGTGGACCACCCCGGGGATATGCTGATTTCTTTGTATGCAGGCCGTATTCTTACTGTGCTTTTGTATTGTGCAGCAATCGGCTGGGCCATGGTGATGGTTCCCTGGGCAGCATGGCTTGTTTTCTGGGTGGGAATCACCCCCATGGCCCTGTCCCAGGCCGCTGTTTTCAGCACGGATGTGCTGGTTTTCTGCTCCGGCCTGGTGCTGCTGTGCATTGCGGTAAGCCCCCTGAAACTGTACATCTATGCAACACTTGCCATCTGTTCTGTTTTTGTGCTGCTGGTGATAAAGCCGCCCTATGTATTTCTGGTTCTGGTTCCTTTGGCAGGGGCGGTCCTCACACGCCGGCACCGTTGGCAGAAAACCGCTGTGCTGGTGCTGGGCACGGGCCTGGCTGTGTGGGCCGGATTTATATGGAAAAACATGGTTGATGCCCATGATATCTATGCCTTTACCATGGAACGGATCAACTATTACCGGTCCGGGGATATTCAGCCGGCTGCCCAGCTCAGGCATATCCTTGACCATCCCCTGCAGTTTGCAGGGGTTCTGGGAAATACCCTTGTCCAGCATGGCTTCACTCTGGTTCGCCAGTTTGTGGGGGTCCTGGGATGGCATGATCTGCCGCTGCCCATTGTCACGGTTGCTGTGTGGCTGGGTCTGGCGCCTGCTGCTTTTTACCATGGCCTGTGCACCTTACCGGTTACCCACACAACCAGGGCGCAAAAACCGGGAGGTGAGACACCATATTCTCAATCTGAAGCGTCTTTTGCATTATCCCCAAAAGAAACTGACATATTGGGGGGGATGCAGGGAGGTGATACCGGGGTATTGGCTGCCAAAAGGGGTTTTGGCGTTGTCTGGATTGCCGCGGGTGTATTGACTATTTTGTCTATATTGGCTGTTTTGTACCTGACATGGATGCCGGTGGGTGCCCAAACCATTGAAGCCCAGGGCCGGTATTTTCATATTCCCGTGCTGGCAGTTCTTTTGGGACTGGCCATTGTATTTGCAAAAAAAAACCGTATCTGCATGAAAAAACCTGTATATATGGTTCTTTTGGCAGGCAGCGCAGTGATAAACGGTATTGCCCTGGTATCGGTCATACAGCGCTATTACATGCCCTAGCCGGTTGCTGCAAGCCCTGCCGGATCAGCCAGATACAGGACCGGGCTGATACAATTTGATATTTGACAAAAATTGGTCTATAAAGACCTTCTTGTTTTCAGAAAAACGGCCGGGTTACAGGCCGGGATTTTGGCACCATATAAAAAAGAGAGGCCCGCAACCGGGTTTACCAGGCGCACAATGGGTGATGTATTAACGGTTATTGTAACGTTCAATGGTGACAGCACCATTAAAGATACCCTGGCAGGCTGTCATGCAGCTGCCGGTCACCGGGGTCCCATTGCCGTTATTGACAATGGCTCCGAAGATGCCACTGTGGATATTATTGAAAAGATGGGGCTGTCCGGGGTGAGCATCACCCGTCTGCCTGAAAATATTGGGGTGGCTGCAGCCTATAACCTGGCCCTGGACCAGGCAAGACAGATGGGGGCCCGCTGGCTTTTCATTCTGGACCAGGACAGCCGGTGCGAAAAGGATTGCCTGGACATCCTTATGGAGACTGCCGGACGGGATGAACAGGGTGGATCATCTATCGGCGCACTGTGCCCCACAGTGATCAACAGTCTGTTTCCCACGGTGGTGCACTATCCCTTTCGCTGGGACGGCAAACGCTTTTACCCGTTTGTACCGGATTTTTCCGGGATGGATGCCCCGGTCATTGACGTGGATTCCACCATCACATCGGGCACCCTGTATTCAGTGGCAGCCCTTACCGCGGTCAACGGGTTTTGTGAAAAATACTTTATTGACTTTGTGGACCATGAATGCCATATGCGGCTGCGCCAAAAAGGATGCCGCATTTTATGGGTGCCCCGGGCACGTATTCGTCACCGCCTGGGATCCCGGCAGGAGATGACTGCTGACGGATTATGGATCGAACATCCGCCATATCGGTATTATTATATGGTGCGCAACATGTTTGACGGATACAGACGGCTTGCCGGCCTGCGTGCCCTGGGGTGTTTCGGGATGGATTCTTTGCGCCATTACCTGCGCATCTGGCACCAGGGGCAGGCCCCGGTGCGTACCCTGGGATATATAGCAAAAGGCGTATACCATGCTGTCCGTGGAAGATTCGGTGGCCTGAACAGCCCCTGAAAAGACCTTGAACAGCAGATAGCAGGTATTGAACAGACCCTGCAAAGGCCGCGGATACAGGAAAACTGCTTGTTATGATACCTTTTTTTCACATAATACATGCCGGCTGGAAGCAAGCGCTTACACCGGAACAGTCCCTGGCACAGCGTATGGCACATCTGCCGGAACATACCAGAACAATTGCCGGCAGCATGACAGTGGGCCAGTTTGTTTCCGCCACTTCTGTCCGGGCACTGGGACTGGTTTTTGATGCGGCATTCTGGTATGGTCCCGGCTGCTGGCAGCGCTGGACAGAAGCCCTGGAGACTGACGGGCTCCGGGACATGCCCAATGTGCCTGCCGGCAACCAGGAACCAGACTGGCGGCAGCATGTTTCCCCTGCCGCCTATGTCACCTTGCGGGGGCTTGAACATGCTGCAAAAAACTTACAGGCAGCACCCTGGCACACAGCGCCTGCCACCCGGCCGGTATGTTTTTCCGTTGTTGTCCTGCCACGCAAATATCTCGATGGCATGGCCAAGACCGTTGCGCTCCAGGACCTGCCCCGGATATGGGCAGACCAGCACCTGCAGGTGCGCATTTTTGGCGGCGGGTGGCTGCACAGCTTTAATGCCCTGGCAGATGCCGGGTGCCGGCATGATCTGCTGGATATGGTGGACTGGCATGGAAATGTGCTGGAACTGGGATGTGACAAGGGACTGATGGCCAGAACCTGCAAAGAAAGGGGGAGCCAGGTTACCTGGATCGGGCTGGACTGTAACCTGGATGCACTTGGTGCGGCACGCAGGCACATGGACCTGGCTGTTCAGGCAGATGCAGAGGCACCCCTGCCATTTTCCAAAACCCTGCGCTTTGACCGGGTGGTCTGCGGTGATTTTCTGGAACATCTGGCCTATCCCTGGCGGTTTCTGAAACGGCTGGTCCACTGGATGGCGCCGGAAGGACTTCTGGTGGCCTCTTTTCCCAATGTGGGACACTGGTCCATCATCGAAGATCTTCTGGCCGGCAGATGGGATGAGACACCCAGTGGTATTCTGTGCGTCTCCCACCTGCGTTTCGGCACCCGGGCAACCTGGCAGCGCTGGCTGGATGCATCCGGCTGGCAGGTGGTGTGCTGGGAAACAGAGCAGCTG
>JAABTU010000092.1 GCA_011389715.1 Desulfotignum sp. | reverse complement strand
CATGGTGCCCGACTCTCCGCGCGCCAGTGCCAGGATGGCGAATCTGGCCAGGTCCAGGACCAAAGGCGCGGCCAGGGCTGAATCGCATCCCTGCCAGGTGAACTGGAGGGACATTTGTGTGTTCAAAAACCCCTGAAAGTGGATAAAATCCCAGGCGGTTTTCCGGTCCCCCAGTGACGGCACATAATCAATGGACACACCGGCGTGGGGGTGATATCCGAGGATATGGGGAAGCAGGCGGTCCTTGCTCCGGATCTTGGCTGACCTGTTTTCCGGGCTGTTCAGGATTCTGCCGTCCATATTGCCGAGGATATTGAACCCCTCCCAGCTGAGGACCTCCAGGTTCCGCATGGCGAACATGGGGGCGAGGGCTGATTTGACAAGGGTCTCTCCGGTTTTTCCATCACTGCCCATGACCGGGACACGGTGTTTTTTTGCCAGGGCTGCCAGGCCTTGCGACAGTCCGGCTTCAGAGGGGGTGAAATTGATATAGGGACACCCGGAGGTGATGGCAGCCCAGGCATAAATCAGGCTTGGCCGGATACAGCCAATCCGGTTTTCCTTGATTGTTTTTTGAATGGTGCCGATTTCTGACAAGAGATCCGGATCCGGAACAGGGGGTTCTGTTGACGCCAGGTTGATGACCACCACGGTATCAAGCTGGTTTTCCTGCCTGAATTTCTGGATATCTTCTGAAACCTTGTCTATTGCTGAAGCAAGGGTTCGGGCGGAAAACACATGGGCCGGATCTGATATCTCTGAAATGGCTTCTCCGGCATTGAGAAGGATTCCGGGAAAAGTCCGGGAGTGCATCTTTTCTATGGTTCCGGCAATCCGGGAAAGCGTTTCAGCATCATCAAATCCCAGATCCCTGAGCGCCTTTTTTGCATCTGTATTTGAGCGGATATCCCATCCGCCGAAAACCAGATCGGACAGGCCGGCAAAGGGAAGGGCGGTGAACGGTGCCATTTCTGATACCATGCCGAGCGGCGGACAGACCTTTTTTGCTACTGCCATGGCCCCTGCCATGACGGTCGTGGACAGATGACCGCAGAGTCCCACAAACAATATGCCATATTTCTGGTGCATGAGTTCCTCTCATTTGGTTAAAAGAAAACCTGTCTTCCCCCGGGTGGTTCACATTAAAATCATTTCTTTCAGGGGGTTTGCTCTGGGGCAAGGTAGCCCGCAACAGATGAAAAATCAATGAAAAAATAGGGCATGCCGGATGCCATGGATCTGGGTTACACACTGACAAGGCAGAATGTTGGCATGCTTATTGCCTTTTTTCAATTTGTGTACTATTGATTTCAAAGCAATGGATAAACCTTGAAATCCAAATTAAGGAGACCATCATGCGGTTACATGCCAAAACCGGTTGCAGCATCTTTTTTGTATTAACCCCCCTGCTGGTGCTCTTTTTGACAGCGTCTGACACCAGGGCCGGGACAGTTACCCTCCAGTCCAATCATGACATGGTATCTTTGAAACATGAACTCACCCGGACCTGCAAGATGGGTTTTGCGTATCTGAAAAAGGCCCAGAACCCGGACGGATCATGGTCAAATCCGGGGTTTCCCGCCCTGACCGGGCTGGTGGTGTATGCGTTTCTGACCTCGCCGGAAATGATGCACGCAAAAGACAAATCAGCATTTATTGAAAAAGGCCTGGACTATATTATCAGCAATGCCCGTGAAGATGGTGCCATTTACAGGGAGGGCCTTCCCAACTACAATACTTCCATTTGCGTCATGGCACTGCTTGCGGCAAATGACCCCACATATCATCCCTATATTCGCAAGGCCCGGCGGTTTATTGTCAGCGGGCAGCTGGATGAAGGGGAACCCGGGGTGGCGGATCAGCCCATGGACGGGGGGATCGGGTACGGCACCAAGGACCATTCCGATATGTCCAACACCTATATAGCACTGGAGGCCCTGAAGGCCAGTGAATTTCTCGAGTCCGACGACCAGCTGGCCGCCTACACCGAACTCAAGGGGCTGCAGAAGACAACCCTGGACTGGGATGCTGCCCTGAAATTCATCCAGCGGTGCCAGAACCTTCCCGGATACAATGACCAGGCATGGTCCAGTGCGGATGAAAAGAACAAAGGCGGATTCGTGTATTATCCGGGCAGCAGCAAAGCGGGTGAAGAAACCCTTGAAAACGGCAAAACAGCATTGAGATCCTATGGCAGCATGACCTATGCAGGTCTGTTGAGTTTTATTTTTGCCGATCTGAAAAAAGATGACCCCCGGGTCCAGGCAGCCTATGGCTGGCTGAAAAACAATTATTCCCTGGAGGAAAACCCCGGGATTGGCCAGCAGGGATTGTATTATTATTACCACACCATGGCCAAGGCCCTGACCCTTTTCGGTGAGGACCATCTGGCACTGGAAAACGGGCAGACAATTGACTGGCGCAGGGAAATGGCGGTCAATTTTGTGAATACCCAGAGAGAGGACGGTTCATGGATCAACCCCACAGCCCGGTGGTGGGAAAATGATCCTGTACTGGTCAGTGCCTATACGTTGATCTCCCTGAACATGATTACCCCGCATTTGTGAACATGGGCCTGACATGAAATTTGCCTTTTCCACCAATGCCTTCCGGAAATTTTCATTTTCCCGGGCAGCCGAAGCCATTGCCAGGGCAGGATATGCCGGTATTGAAATCATGTGTGATGTACCCCATGCATATCCTGCACATCTGTCCCGGGAAGACATTCAGTCCATCAGGCAGGATCTGGACGATCACCACCTGGCAATCTCCAACCTGAACGCCTTTATGATGAACGCAATACAGGATTTTCATCATCCGTCCTGGATTGAAAAAGATGCAGACTTCCGCCGTATCCGGATACAACACACCCTGGACTGCATCGATCTGGCTGCAGCACTGGGGGCAAAAACCATTTCCACCGAACCCGGGGGCCCTTTGTGCGGCATGGAAAAGGAAACCGCTGCAGACCTTTTTGCCGACGGGCTGCACCAGGTGCTGCCCCGGGCCCGGGACAAGGGCATCACGGTGCTGATCGAACCGGAGCCGGATCTTCTCATCCAGACATCAGACGAATATCTGGGGTTTATCCACAGGTGCCGCCACCCGAATCTGGGCCTTAATCTGGATGTGGGCCATTTTTACTGCGTGGGGGAAGATCCGGTGGCAGTGATAGAAAAACTCCAGGCCCATACCTGTCACTACCACCTGGAAGATATCCCCCACTCCCGGGAGCATCGGCACATCCTGCCGGGGGAGGGCGGGATCGACATGCAAGGGGTTTTACAGGCCATAGAAAGCACCGGCTTCAAGGGATTCATAACGGTTGAACTCTATCCCTATCTGGACAACCCGGAAAAAGCAGCGGCTGAGGCCATCTCGTATATCAGAAAGATTCACGGCCATGACTGAGAAAGTGAAAACGGTTCTGGAGCTGATCCGGCTGCCGGGCATGTTCACAGCCCATGCCGATATTCTGGCCGCATTTCTGATCACAGGGGCAGGCTTTGATCAGCTCGGCACACTTGCCCTGCTGCTGGTTTCCACCTCCTGCCTGTTCTCGGCAGGGATGGCACTGAACGATTATTTCGATATGGCTGTGGACGCAGAAGAAAGGCCGCAGCGGCCGATCCCTTCCGGGCGGATATCCCGCACATCAGCCGGAACCATCGGGTTTGTCCTGCTGGGGGTCGGCATCTGTACAGCTTTTTTTGCCGGTATCCGGCCGTTTTTGATCTGTCTGGCGCTGACCTGCTGTATTATGCTCTACAATGGCCTTTTTAAAAACCTGCCGGTTGTGGGGCCGCTGACCATGGCATCCTGCCGCTATTTCAATTTTCTCATGGGATTGTCTGTTCTGCCATTTGAAGGATGGGCGTTTATCCCCTTGATCACGGCCCTGTATATTTTCGGGGTAACGATACTGAGCCGGAAAGAGACTGAAGGCGGGCATGCCGTCAAAACAGTGGCTGTGTGTTCCCTGTGCGCTGGATGCGCTTCTCTGGTGTATTATTGCCTTTATCTTGCCCGGGTACTGCCGGTTTTTGCCGGTGTGCTGCTGATGATCATTTTTTCCACATGCATATCCGCACGGATTCTGACACTGCTGGAAAAAAACAGCCCGGCCGATTTTCAACACACCATGAAAATCCTGCTGCTGTCCATCATTTTGCTGGATGCTGTCATTGCATCCGGTGCCATCGGTATTGTCAGCGCGTTTCTGATGCTTCTGCCGCTCTACATACCGGGCTTTTTGACTGCCCGTCTGTTTCGTGTCACCTAACTGTCTTGGCGCATAAAAAGGAGGATGCATGCATCACCATATCTTCTGTTTCAATATTGTGGGGCTCTCCCCCATTTTGTTGCACCGGCTGGTTGAGATGCCGGGGTTCAGGCACCTGATGGAAAACGGGATAAAAAAAGACCTGGCTCCAGTTTTTCCCTGCCTGACCCTGCCCGGCCAGGCCTCTTTTGCAACCGGCACCTATCCTGCTGCCCATGGGATCGTGGCCAATGGATTCTTTTACAGGGACCGCTTTGAGGTGAGTTTCTGGGACCAGTACCGTTCCCTTGTTCAGGCAGAGCCAGTCTGGGAAACCCTGAAAAAAACACACCCAGAATGCAAAACCGCGCTGTTGTTCTGCCAGAACTCTTTGTACGGCCATGCTGATATCATTATCACCCCGAAACCGCTGCACACGGACGGGGGAATGATTCAATGGTGTTACTCCAAACCTGCCGGCCTGTATGAACAGATTGTACAGGACCTTGGACGGCCTTTCAACCTTATGGACTACTGGGGCCCCCTGGCATCTGCAAACGCCTCCCAATGGATCATGGAGGCGGCTGTCCGCGTGGTGGAAACCCAGATGCCCGACTTCATGGTGACCTATATTCCCCATCTGGACTATTCCTGCCAGAAATTCGGGCCGGATGATCCCCGTGTGGAAGATGATCTAAAGGCTGTTGACCGCTTGATGACACTTTTTATCCGTGCGCTTGAAAAAAAAGGCGTGATGGAAAAGGCCATTTTCTGCATTTTTTCCGAATACTCTCTGTCTGCCGTGAACGGGGCGGTTCTTTTGAACACTGTCTTGCGTGAACACGGTTTTTTACGGGTGCGTGAGATTGCAGGCCGTGAATACCTTGACATTGAACTCAGCCGTGCCTTTGCCATGGTGGACCACCAGGTGGCCCATATCTATATCCGGAACCCGGAAGATGTGGCAAAGGTAAAAAGGGTTATTGAAAAGACACAGGGCGTGCAACAGGTGCTGTCAGAAGCCCTCAAAAAAAAATACAACATAAACCATGACAGATCCGGGGAACTGGTTGCGGTCTCTGATCCTGACAAATGGTTTGCCTATTACTGGTGGCACACCCCGGACAAGGCACCGGATTTTGCTTCCTGCATCGATATCCACAGAAAACCGGGATATGACCCTTTGGACATGTTCATGGATCTGCAAACCATGACAGTGCCTCAGCATACAAGCCTTGTTAAAGGCTCCCATGGCGCTCCCCCCCGGGGCAGACAAGGCATGGCGGCATTTCTTTTGAGCGGAGAGAAAATCAAAGGCATGTCCCTGCCGGACCCGCTGCACCTGGTGGATATTCATCCGCTTCTAAACAAATTGGCCGGGGGATCGGATGTTTAAACTGGGGTACAATACCAATGGATTTGCAAATCATTCCCTGCTTTCAGCGGTGGATATCATCGGTTCTTTGGGGTATGACAGCATCGCCATAACCGTTGACCACCATGCCCTGAATCCATGGAACAAAAATCTGGATGACCAGATCCGGCAGCTTAAAGACAAACTGGACCATTACGGGATGTCTTCCATTGTGGAAACCGGGGCAAGGTTTCTGCTTGACCCCTGGACAAAGCATGAACCCACCCTGATTTCTCCGGACCCGGAAAAAAGAAAGATCCGTATCCAATTTATTGAAAAATGCCTTGATATGGCAGCTTTTCTTCAGTCCGATGCGGTTTCCATCTGGTCGGGAAAAAAATCTGAGACAGTGCCGCCCTCACGGGCCTGGGAATGGCTTGTATCCGGATGTGGCGGCCTTTCACAAAAAGCAGCCGATCGTGGGGTATATATCGGGTTTGAGCCGGAACCCGGCATGTTTGTCGAGAATATGGCCCACTACAGCCAGTTGAAAGAAGCCGTGAACCATGACTGTTTCCGCCTCACCCTGGATATCGGCCATGCGTTTCTGACTGAAAAGAGTGTGTCAGAAACCGTGCGAAAATTCCGGTCCGATATTGTGAATATGCATTTGGAAGACATGAAAAAAGACAAACATGCGCACCTTTTCTTTGGTGAAGGCAGCCTGGATTTTACTCATATTTTTCAGGTGGTTGAAGATATCGGTTACAACGGCCAGGTCAACATCGAGCTGAGCCGGCACAGCCATAATGCACCGGAAGCAGCCAGAAAAGCCATCCAGATCATTAAAGCCCTAAAAACCGGTTAGACATCACAAAAA
>JAABTU010000091.1 GCA_011389715.1 Desulfotignum sp. | reverse complement strand
TCATCTTTCTGCACACATCCCACATCATCTGGAACCTCTTTGCATTTGGCACAGCCCATGCAGCCGTTCAGATTTTTGCCGTGAAGATAGATGCTGGTCACTTCATGGCCCTGGCCGCGAAGTTCCTCCTCCACCCAGTCAAGCACGGTTGCGGTGTTGCCTTTTTTCCTGGCACTGCCCAGTAATGTCAAAATCTTCATTCTCATCTCCTGTATTGCTGACAGGGGAGCGCCTGCCACAAAATTGTATTCAATAAAAGCCCATTGTACCCAAAGAAAGGCAATTGTCAAATAAATAAAAGGGATATAAGCACACCAGAGTTAAAAACCAGAGATATCATATGAAAACCATGTTTTTTTAATTGACATCAGACACGGTTTTGTTTGAAAACAAGGATATGATATATATTGTTTTTTTGGCTGCATGTCTTGGTCAGGACTAATAAGGAACTTTCATGCTGAGAATATTCAAAGATGAGCTGCTCAACCCCAAAAATTTTGTGGTAACCCTGGAACTGGTTCCCGGGCGGGAATCCAAAGGAAGAAATACCGATACCCTCAAGGGCATTGCCAGGGAGGCTTTTGCAGACGGCCGCGTTTCTGCTGTATCCATCACCGATAACCCCGGGGGAAATCCTTCCCTGAGTCCGGATGTGCCATATCCCCTTTTAAAAACACGGAAGCGGAAATCCATGCCCAGTACAGAAAACTGGATAAAAAACCTGGGCAGGGACCACCAGAAAAAAAATAAAAAGATGTCCGGCTTTCAGCACCGAACAGGTGCCGGGCCTGGCATATGGGGGTATATCTGAAAGACTGCAGCCATATCTTTGCAGGGCTTATCGGTCAGCAATGGCAGGAATGTCCCGGATTTGTGACAAAAACCTGCGGGTCTGCCATGGACCTTGCCTGGGATCTTTACAGGGCAGGCAGTTTTCCCGAATATGCCTGGGTCCTTGCAGAAAACCAGACCCGGGGAAGGGGCAGGATGGGCAGGCAGTGGGTGTCTGTTTCCGGAAACCTGTTTGCAGCCCTGGGGCTGCCTGATGCAGCCCGAAACTTAGGTACCCTGCTGTCCATGGCCTTGGCGCTGCCCCTTGTCCGGACCCTGGAAGACCTGGGCGTGCCTGGTTTGATCAAATGGCCCAATGATATCATGGCAGGTCCCTGCAAGGTGGGGGGAATACTGGTTGAGGAAAAACAGCAGACACTGGTAGCCGGCATCGGGATGAACCTGTGTGCAGTACCGGAAAACAGCGATACGGAAAAATTTTTTCACATAAAAGCTGGATGTTTACAGGCATATGGTGTAATTGTGACCCCTTACAGGCTGTGGGATCTGTGTCTGACAAATATCCTGCAGTATTTTCCCGTCCTGGTATCTGACCCGGCCCTGGTTGTTAAAAATGTTGATGCCTGTCTTGCCTGGAAAGACCAGGTTGTGGTTGTGGAAAATACCGGCAAAAATGATGGCCCTGCCCGGATTCTGGGAATAGATCCCGCAGGAAGGCTTTGTATCCGGACAACAAAGGGCATATCGCATATCAGTTCAGGAACCATTCATCCCAGGATGATATGATCACACGCAAGGAGTATTACATGGAAGAAAAGACATTTGGACAGGTTGTCAAAGAAATTGCAGGCAAAAAAATTCTGGTGGCCAACCGCGGTATCACGGCAAGGCGGATCATCCGGTCCATCAGGGAAGAGCTTATGGCCGTACCTGTTTTAACCGTTACCGATGTCGACAAAACTGCCCCGTTTACTTCAGGTGCCCAGGAATTGATCCTTTTGGGGGAAAATCCCCGGGCCTATCTGGAGATCGACCGGATATTGGAACTGGCCAAAGAAAAGGATGTGGTGGCGGTTCATCCAGGCTGGGGATTTGCATCGGAAGATGCGGGATTTCCCAGAAAATGTGCCAAAAAAGGCATTTTGTTCATCGGTCCGCCCACCAAGCCCATGACCCTTCTGGGAAACAAGGTCCAGGTCAGGGAACTTGCCAGAAAACTTAAGGTTCCGGTGGTACCGGGATCACTTGATGCGGTTGAAATGCACGAAGCCAGAAAAATTGCCCTGGATCTGGGACTGCCGGTCATGCTCAAGGCCGAAGGCGGCGGCGGTGGCAGGGGTATCTATGAAATATATGATATGGACCAGCTGGAAACCGCTTTTTCCAAAGCCGCGGTCCTGGCCCAGGCCTCCTTTGGAAATCCCAGGATCTATGTGGAAAAACTGCTCACATCCGTGCGCCACATAGAGATCCAGGTTATTGCAGACCAGCACGGGAATGTGTTTGCCTTTGATGAACGGGACTGTACCGTCCAGAGAAACCACCAGAAGCTGGTGGAAATAACCCCGTCTCCCTGGCCGAAAATGACCCAGGACCTGCGGCACCGGCTCAAGGAATATGCCAAAGCCCTGGTAAGGGAGGTGGGGTATTATTCTCTTGCCACGGTGGAATTTCTCGTGGATGAAGACCAGAATCCCTATCTCATCGAGGTGAACACCCGGCTCCAGGTGGAGCACGGCATTACCGAATGCCGCTACGGCATTGACCTTGTGGAAGAGCAGATTGCCGTTGCATTCGGGTCTCGGCTGCGGTTCACCGATGAAAAAACACAACCCACGGCCCATGCCATCCAGGTGCGCATCAATTGTGAAGATCCGCGAAACGATTTTGCCCCCAATGCCGGTCACATCGCCCGGTATATCTCTCCGGGCGGACCCGGTGTCAGACTGGATACCTGTATTGCAGGCGGGTATGAATTTCCCTCCAATTATGATTCCGCCGCCTCTTTGCTCATCGCCCATGGCGAAACCTGGGAAAAATCTCTGGCTGTCATGAACCGGGCTTTGAAGGAATATATCATCGGCGGTGTAAAAACCACCATTCCCTTTCACCAGAAAATTGTGGCTGACCCAATATTCCGATCCGGTCTGTACGATACCCGGTTTGTGGAAAAAACCCCTGAGCTGATGCACTACAGAGACAGTGAGTCCGAGAGCCTGCGCCTGTCACGGTTTATGGCTGAAATATCTGCCATGGGATACAACCCCCATATACAGCTGTCAGACTACCGGGGGGTTGGAGACAAGCGGGTGGGTGATTTTGCGCCTGTGCTGCCGGCCCTGGCGCCGGTGCCGGCAGCAGGCCGGTATCCCAGAGGGGACCGCCAGGCACTGATCGATTATGTCAGGGATGCCGGTATCGTTCATTTCTCCGACACCACGGCGCGGGACATCACCCAGTCCAACAGTGGCAACCGGTTCCGCCTGGCAGAAGACAAGCTTATGGGGGCGTATCTGGACCGGTGCGGATTTTTCTCCCTGGAAAACGGGGGCGGGGCTCATTTCCATGTGGCCATGATGGCCAATATGACCTATCCCTTTAACGAAGCCCGGGTGTGGAACCAGTTTGCGCCCCTGACCCCCAAACAGATCCTGGTTCGGTCCACCAACCTACTGGGCTACAAACCCCAGCCGAAAAACCTCATGCAGCTCACCAGTGAATCCATCTGTGAGCACCATGACATTGTCCGGTGTTTTGATTTTCTTAACCATGTCGCAAACATGCGGCCCCTGGCAGAGGTGGTGATGAACTCCCGGCAGAATGTTTGGCAGCCGGCTGTATCCCTTTCCTGGGCAGCCGGATTTGATGTAAACCATTATATGGGGGTGGTGGAGGAAATTGTCCAGCAGGCGGCTGACGTATCCGGGGTGTCGTTTTCAAAGGTCCAGTCCCTCTTTATTTTGGGTCTCAAGGACATGGCCGGGGTATGTCCCCCGCGGTTTATTTCAGCGCTGGTGGCGCAAATCTGCAAAAATTATCCGGCCCTGGTGATCCATTACCACCGCCACTGCACAGACGGGCTGTTTGTTCCTGCTGTGGGGGCTGCAGCCAGAGCCGGGGCACATATCGTGGATACGGCCATCGGCGCGGCCGTGCGCTGGTACGGCCAGGGTGAGGTGCTCTCCACTGCTGCCTATATTGAAGAGGAGCTGGGCCTTGCCACCAGTCTTGACAAAGATATGATCCGGGACTGCAATTTTGTTCTCAAGCAGATCATGCCCTGGTATGACCGGTACACAGCCCCGTATTTCCAGGGCATCGACCATGATGTGGTCCGCCACGGCATGCCCGGAGGTGCCACCTCCTCCTCCCAGGAAGGGGCCATGCAGCAGGGGTATATCCATCTTCTGCCCCATATGCTCAGGTTTTTGGCCGGCACCCGGCAGATCATCCGGTACCATGATGTGACCCCCGGTTCCCAGATTACCTGGAACACGGCCTTTCTTGCAGTGACCAGTGCCTATCAGCGGGGCGGAGAAGATGAGGTCCGGCATCTGCTCTGGATACTGGAAACAGTGATTGCAACACCGGAAGACCAGCTCAGTGAAGAGATGAAAGAGGAACGCAGCGTACTCTACAAAGACAGCAACGATGCCTTCAGGAACCTGCTGCTGGGAAAATTCGGAAAGCTCCCCCTGGGTTTCCCGCCGGACTGGGTATACGCCAGTGCCTTTGGGAAAAATTATGCACAGGCCCTTGCAGAAAGAACAGAAGTCTCTCCTCTGGAGGGACTGGCCCCTGTGGATATTGAGAAAGAAAAACAGGAACTGGAAAAACAGATCTCCCGGGTGCCCACCACAGAAGAGCTGATCATGTACCTCAACCATCCTGGAGATGCACTCAAGACCATTTTATTCCGGCATGAATTCGGCAATCCCAACCGGGTGCCCCTGGATGTCTGGTTTGAGGGACTGGTCCCTGGGCGTGAGCTTGACTTCAACGATACGGACGGCAAACCCCATTCAATGAAAATCCTGGGGATCGAACATCCTGATGAAAAAGGGATGAGCATGGTCCGGTATACCCTGAACGGAGAAATTTTCACCCACACGGTAAAAGTGGCGGATGCCGCCGGCCATGCAGCCGATGCCATCCAGATGGCGGAACCGGGCAATCCCTATCATGCAGCATCACCTTCCAACGGAGACCTGTGGATCATGTATGTGAAGCCGGGAGATGTGGTGAAAGCAGGCGAGGAGTTGTTTAATATCACCATCATGAAGCAGGAAAAATCGGTGGTATCTGCTGTGGATGGTATCGTGGTAAGTGTCGTGAAAACCGCTGATTATAAATTTGACAAAAAAATGGTGCCGGTGAAAAAAGGGGAACTGCTGGTAAAACTGGGGCCTTTGCCCAGAAAATGTACTGCATGCGGCACTCCTTTTGCCAATACAGATTATAAGTTCTGTCCCCAATGCGGCGAAAAGGTGTGAAACAGTATTTATGGTGATCCCAGAAAGGCAAGATGGACAGATGTTCCCCCGGAATGAAAGCAGTCATCCGGTGCTGTGCAGAAAGGGCAGCGCCGGATGTCTCCCGGACAGATATCTGTGTCTGCAGGAATATATCTGCACCTGGTAGAATCAATTTTCAGGGTAAAATGAAACCGTTCGGAAAACAGCTTTATGCGCAGCAGGTCAAACCCCCTGCCCCCGGCATTGAATGCATAGGGGGTTTTGGTGGTGTATTCAGATGATACCGGCGGGGTAAAATAATTTTCAAAAATCAGGCGCAGCTTTTCTCTGGTGAACCCGATGCCGTAATCTTTGATGACCAGTTCCGGATGGGTTTTGGTGCCGGTGACTATGATGTCGATCTGACCGCTGTCCGGGGTGTATTCAATGGCGTTTCTGACAAGGCCTGTTATGATAATATCAAGGATTTCCCGGGGAATATGCACTGACAGCGTGTTGTCCAGACGTGTGTTTATGGCACATTGGCGGAAGGCAATATCCGGTGCAATTTTTTTCAGGTGCTGTGTAATATGGTTGCCCAGGAAAATGGTATGGTATTCCAGCCGGGTCGGGCCGAACAGGCTCTCAATGGCCTTTTCCACAGCATCCAGCACAGCAGTATCCCGGGTCTGGTTTTCAGCCAGGAGCATAAACTGGTCTTTGCAGGCATCCACCAGCCGGCCCAGGATATGATAGGCGGCAAACTCCTTTTTTTTCAGCAGGTCTTCCACTTCATACTGGATGTCCAGTATCCTGGCAAGGTTTCTTCTGCCCCGGGAAACGATCTTTTCCATCTGGGCATCATGTATGCCCCTGGCCGCCAGCTTTTTAACCAGCAGTTTCATGGCAGCGTCCACCACAGACACCGGGGTTTTCAATTCATGGGCCAGGTGGTTGATGACTTTGTCCTTGGCCTGGTTTAAAATTTTCAAATCAGCATAGGACTGTTCCAGTTCCTCGTGGATCCGGGTATTTTCAATGGGCAGGGCCATTGTGCTGGCCACCATCATCAGCTGGTCGGTGTCTGTGTCATCAAAGTGCCCCTGGAGCTTGTTCACCACCGATACCACCCCGATAACCCGGTCTTTGAGCCTGATGGGCACGGACAGCATGTTTTTTGCCACCAGATCGGTTTCCTCATCCACCCGTCGCAGATAAAAATCACATTGTGATATATCCGGGATCAGCAATGGACGGTTGGTCTTGTAGACAT
>JAABTU010000090.1 GCA_011389715.1 Desulfotignum sp. | reverse complement strand
CAGTTTGATTTTGATCAGATCAATATCTGGGAAGCGTTTTGTTCTTTTGATTATGGTGTCCTCATGACCGATGAAAACGGAGTCCTTATTTTTTATAATGAGGTTCAGGCACGGATTGACAAACTGAATCCGGCCGATGTGATCGGCAAAAAGATTACAGATGTCTATAAGTATAATAATGACAGCAGTACCTGTATGCGAGTTTTGAAACATGGCCGTCCCATAACCAACTATGCACTTTCTTACCGGTCGGCAAATGCCAATGTGGGCAATACCATCCACAGTGTGTTCCCACTGTTCAGGGACGGTAAAGTGATTGCCACTATCTGCTTTGTGAAAGATTATAATATTCTTGAAAGAACCATTCCCTCTTTTTTACTGCCCCATAACAATCAAACCTTTGCCGATGGCACCCGGTTCACTTTTGCCAGTATCATCGGGTCTTCTCCTGTCTTTATAGAGGCTGTAAAAAATGCCAAAACAGCAGCCAACTCTCCCTCACCCGTCATGCTATACGGGGAGACCGGTACGGGAAAAGAACTTTTTGCACAGGCGATCCACAATTTTTATTATGGCAAACAAAAGCAGTGTATCGATGTCAATTGTGCAGCCATTCCGGACAACTTGTTTGAAGGCATTCTGTTTGGAACCACAAAAGGGGCGTTCACCGGTGCCATGGACAGGATCGGGCTGCTGGAAACCGCCAATGGCGGGACAATATTCTTAGATGAGATCAATTCCATGTCCCTGCCGATGCAGGGAAAGCTGCTTCGGGTTCTACAGGAAAAAAGAGTCCGTCCGCTGGGTTCTCTTTCCAGTATCGACCTGGATATCAAAGTGATCAGTTCCGTCAATGCAGATCCCAGAGAACTGGTAACCAATGGTACATTCAGAATGGATCTTTTTTATCGACTGGCGGTTATTTATATTCGAATCCCGCCCCTGCGGGAGCGGATTGCAGATGTGGAAGAACTGGGCCGGCATTTTCTTCAGAAATTCAACCGGCAGATGGGCAAGAAAATACGAAATATTTCACCGGACGTGATCAATTTTTTCTGGAATTACAGCTGGCCCGGTAATGTCAGAGAGTTGGAACATGTTATTGAAAGTGCCGTCAACGCAGCAGACAGGGACGAAAAATCCCTGAAGCTGAAACACTGCTACTTTGCCAATCTGTTGGGCATTTCTGAGAACCAATCAGCAGGCTCCGCACTGGAAACGATTGCCCCGGAAAAAGGATCCCATTCTTCTCCTGATTTTTCATATGACAGAGACACTGCCACGTTTTTCGATGTCGATAACGGGGGTGAAAAAAATGCCCCCACAGTAACAGCAGACTCCGGCCCGCTCTTACAGACAAAACGTGAATATGAAAAAACACATATTCTTCAGGCATTGGAAAGAACCATGGGTAATATTGCCATGGCAGCAAAGCTGCTCGGCCTGTCACGACAGCTGCTGGGATATAAAATAAAAAAAATGGGCCTGTATTCTGAATTGGATGATATTAAATTGCGGTACCGGAAAACAGTGACTTCGTAAAAGAAATTTGTCAATTTGTAAAATTTTGTCTCCAAGCAAAACTTTTTTTCGCTTCGTCGATCCGTTCATTTTTCTTCTGTAAGAACCGACATCCTTTCCCGGCAGGATGTTGGCTCTCATTTTCTGTCAAAAATCCCAAATACATACAACGGTATGAAATTTGCTGAGGTATCCTTAGTTTACATCCTTAGTTTACTTTAAAAAAACAGGATTACCATGATACATGCCAATACATTTTGCAATTCCAGTACCCGTAAACTGCCCCGGATGAAAATTGTCGGAGAGTCGGATCTTCCCCGAATCCACGAGGCCAGTATTGACCTTCTGGAGAATACCGGGGTGGTCTTTGAACATAATGAGGCCCTGGAAATTTTTACACACCACGGGGCAAAGGTGGAGGGGAAAACCGTTTTTATCCCCCGGCCCATGGCGGAAAATGCCATGGACCAGGCCCCCACGGTTTACCGCCACGAGGCAAGAAATGATGCCCGGTCCGTCACCATCGGAGACGGCATTGCTCCCCACCCAAACGTGGGATGTGTGTTCGTGGAAGATATGGACAAAGGAAAACGCAGGGGAGTTCTGGCGGATTTTGCCAATTTCCAGAAACTTTCCCAGGCCAGCCCCATTGTAAAGCTTACGGGCGCCACCCCTGTGGCACCGGACGATGTAGAAGCCTCAGAACGGGCTCTGTACATGCTTTATGAAACCATCAAGCATACAGACAAGCCCCTCATCGGCTCCTGCACGGTGGCCAAAAAAGCCCGGGAATCCCTGGATATGGTGGAGATGGTCTTTGGTGAGAATTACCTGGCGGATCATTATTGTGTGGGGGTGAGCACCAACCCGTTAAGTCCGTTGAAATATGCCACAGAAACCCTGGATACGATCATTGCCTATGCCCGGAAAAGACAGCCGGTCTATCTGCTTCCCTGCGCCCTGGCCGGCATTACCGCACCCATGTCCCTGTTCGGCAGCATAGTCCAGCAGAACACGGAGGTGCTGGCCGGAAACACCCTGATTCAACTGATCAATCCGGGTTCTCCGGCCGTATATTGTCCCGCCTCCACCATGGCGGACATGCGGACGGCCATCTGCATCTATGCACCGCCGGAACAGTTTTTAATCAATTCCGCCTGTCTTCAGATGGCGATTGATTTTTACCGGGTGCCCACACGGATCATGGCCGGTATGACCGACTCCAAGGAAGTGGATATCCAGGCCGGGTATGAAACCATGCAGAACATGCTCATGGGTCTTATGGCCGGGGGCCACATGATCGAGCAGGTGTTCGGCGTGCTGGATGCCATCTTGACCATCTCCTACGAGAAATTCATCATTGACGAAGAGATGATGAGCCGGGTGATCCGAATCTGTGAAGGCGTGGACACCACAGACAGGGAAATGTCTTTGGAGGTGATGAAAGAGGTGGGTCCCGGAGGCAGCTACCTGTCCCATGCAGACACCTTTAAAAAATTCAGAAACCAGTGGCTGCCATCGGTATCCTGCTGGACCTCTTATGACAGATGGGAATCTACAGGAAAAGAGAGCATCCTGGCAAGAGCCAATAAAAAGGTCAAGGAAATCCTGGCAACCCGGCCTGAAACGATGATCTCCAAATCTCTGGACAAAGATCTCAAGGCTTACCTGAACAAGGTGAAAGGATTGTAATAAAAGCGAACATCCTGCCAAAGGGGTATACCCATCTTGCAGGACAAACAGATATTAACAGGAGGGAAAAAACAGATGCAAAATGAAGATCGAACAGGCACAGGTCGTGTTGGCAGTACTGTCGCAAAAAAGAATGGATTTTTGGGGAAATATGATCCCACCCTTTTCTGGGGTACGTTGATTTTAGTCTCTGCCATAACCCTCTGGGGGATACTTGGACCAACATCTTTTTCTGCGGCCATGTCGAGTTCTCAGAGCTGGATCTCTGTTAATTTTGGCTGGTTTTTTATGCTGACGGTTGCCATTTTTATCATTTTTATTGTCTGGGCCGGCATCCGCTATGGTAAGGTCCCCTTGTGTCAGGAGGGAGAGGTCCCCGAATTCAGCTATTTTTCATGGATCGCCATGCTTTTCAGCTGCGGTATCGGTATCGGTTTTATTTTCTGGGGGGTTGCCGAACCCCTTTACCATTACACCTCAACACCCTATCTGGCTGAAAGCGGCACACCCGAAGCGGCCCGGGTTGCCATGCAGATCAGCCTTTTGCACTGGGGGATTCACGGGTGGGTCTGTTACGCGGTTGCCGGTCTGGCCATCGCCTATACCACCTACCGGCTGAAAATGCCGCTGTCCGTTTCCAATGCCCTGTATGGGATTCTGGGCAGCAAAACCGATGGTTTCTGGGGAAAATTGGTGGATTTTCTGGCTTCCTTTGCCACGATTGCCGGTATTGCAACCTCCCTTGGCATGGGGCTGATATCCATTCGTTTCGGAATCAATCATGTTTTCGGCCTGGAGCTGGGGACCACGGGATTGGTTGTGGTGATGTTTCTGCTCATAAGCATTTACATTATCTCCGCGGTTTCCGGCCTGCATAAAGGGATAAAAATTTTAAGTGACGTGAATATGTCACTTGCGTTTTGTGTGCTTATTTTCTTTCTCATTGCCGGCCCCACCCTGTTTTTATTGAATCTCATGGTCGATTCCATCGGGTCATATTTTTCCAGTTTTGTATTTATGTCATTCTGGACAGACCCCATGGCCCAGGCAAGTGAGGGCAAGTGGATGGGGTGGTGGACGATTTTTTACTGGTGCTGGTGGATTGCATGGGGACCGTTTGTCGGTGGATTTGTGGCAAGAATTTCCAAAGGCAGGACCATTGGTGAGTTTGTAGTCGGTGTTCTTCTGGTGCCGCTTGTCATTACGGTGGTCTGGTTCAGTGTCGTGGGCGGCGGCGCACTTCATGCTGAAATCAATGGCACCCTTGAAATGTACAAGGCCATTGCTGCCGACGCCGGTTCCGGTATTTTTACCCTCTTGACGATATATCCCCTGGGCAGCATTATCAGTTTCATTGTTTTTATCAATCTGATCATTTTTCTGGTAACATCCGCAGACTCTGCGTCATTTTTTGTGGGCATGATCGTAACCGGTGGCGAACTTGAGCCCAGCACTGCCATCAAACTGATTTTTGGATTTCTTATCGGTGCCATATCGGTTGTGCTGTTAATTACCGGGGGTTTGAAGGCCCTTCAGACCGCCTCGATTGTGGCGGCCCTGCCGTTTGCGTTTGTCATGCTCGGCATGGTGGCCTCAACGATACGGTTATTGAACAAAGAAAAACAATAAAAAGCCATGAATAACAAAGAGATATTATCGGCGTCGTCCGCAATTCTCAGAAAAGCAAAGCAATTGGGAGCTGATCTGGCCGGTTTTGCCAGTATGGAAGATCTCAGGTCAGCCCCTTCGTTTACCTTTGCACCGAAAATGCCGGGAGTGGATCAAGGGATCGGTTCCAGAAACTCGACCACGGGGATGACATCCGGAAAGGTGAAATGGCCTGAACACGGCAAATCGATTCTTGTTATCGCGGTTGCGCACCCGAAAGAATCCCCTGAAATGGACTGGTGGTTTGGCCGTGTGTCACCCAGAGGCAATAAAATTTTAATGCAAACCATCAAGGAACTCTGCAACTGGATCATCGAGACTTTCGGCATTGAGGTGTTTCATTTTCCCTATCATGTGGAAAAAGGCGGCATTTATCTGAAAGATGCGGCTGTTAAGGCAGGTCTTGGCTGTATCGGTAAAAACAATTTGCTGGTGACACCGGAATTTGGTCCTCGTATCCGCCTGAGGGCCATGTCGGTCAACATGGCAATGCCATCCACCGGTCCCATCGCCTTTGATCCGTGCATGACATGTGAGGGGGTGTGCCGCATGGCATGCCCCCAAAATGCCTTTGACAAACAAGTGTACACGGCTGAAAGTTATGGCCAGACACTGCTGCCGGCAAGAGACGGGGTGTATTCCCGCCCCGTCTGCAACGGGCAAATGCAAAAAAATATTGATTTTGCAAAACAGGCACAACCGGATGGGGACGCACCCCCTGTTAAAATAATCAAATATTGCAGGCGTTGCGAAATGAGTTGTCCGGTGGGAAAATAAAACCGGCTACATTTATTTGTTTTTAAAAAAATCCCGGACAAAGGCGATATGGGTGTTCATGGACCTGTATGCCTTGTCCGGGTCCCGGGATGTGATGGCATCCAGAATAGCCCGGTGCTGAGTCAGAATCTTCTGAATGTTTTCAGGGTCTTCGTACAGGCTCGTCAAATTTTCCCGGATACCATGGAAAAGATAGTCATAAAAATTTCGCATGATCAGGATATGAAGCGGATTTTTGGCAGAATAGGCGATGGCCATGTGAAACCCGGTGTCGGCTTCCGTTCCCAGCCGTCCGGAAGTCACTTCATGCTGCATCTCGTCAATGCTCTGCTGCATGGCCTTGATATCGGTTTCATCCGCGCGCTGGGCTGCCAGGGAGGCGGCATTGCATTCCAGGCCCAGTCGCACCTCCAGCAGGTCCACCAAAGAGGCGGACTGGGATTCCATGGCTTTTGCCAGGGGATTTTCCTGTACCGCCTCCATGGGTTTGACAAAGGTTCCCTGTCCCTGTTTCTGGGTGATCAGGCCCATGGTGACCAGGCGCTGGATCGCATCCCTGATGGTGGTGCGGGACACATTCATGGCCTGGGCCAGTTCCCTTTCCGTCATCAGTTTCTCACCGGGTTTGAGCTTCCCTCTGTAAATGAGTTCCCGGATCTGATCTAAAACCTGATCTGAAATACGCTTGGGCTTAATGGGTTTGATGGGTATGGTCATAATCCTTTGCTGCATGCTGTTTTTTTAGCTTTATATATGTAAGATTCAAGCCATAGATTATCCATTATTCCAAAGTGTTTATCAAGATGTTTTTAATCGAATCCCCACACATGCTCAATATGTCAAAACCATCCCGCCGTCGAATAACAGATCCCCGCCCACCAGATAATTGGAAAACCGGGAGAATCCAAATATAAACAAATTGGCCACTTCCACCGGAGACATCATCTCTTTGAC
>JAABTU010000089.1 GCA_011389715.1 Desulfotignum sp. | reverse complement strand
AAAAAAATCGATCCGACAGATATCACAAAACTGATCAATGACATCCAGGTGTTTCAGGTGGAACTGGAAATACAAAATGATGAATTAAGAACATCGCTGGATGAACTGGAAAAATCCCGCACCCGGTTTTCACGGCTTTTTGATATGGCCCCTGCCGGCTATATTATCCTCGATGAATCCGGTATTATCCTTGATGTAAACCAGACCATGATGGATATGCTGCACAGGCAACGGGATGACCTGATGCGAAAACCCTTTTCCCGGTTCATTGCGCCCGATGACCAGGGCATTTTTCTGGCACGGTTCACCGCCTTTTATAAAAATCCGGCAGACAAAACCATGGAAATTAGACTCATCAGCGGCAGCAGTGCCATATTTCATGCCAGGCTTGAAGGGCGGTTTATTCCTTTGGAAACATATCCGGGAAAACCGGATATTGACCAGTTCTGCCTCATTGTCAACGATATCACGGAAAGCAAGCAGGTGGAACATCAGGAAAAAAAAATCAGGAAATATCTTGAGACCATTATCCAGACCACGGCGGACGGCTTCTGGGTGCTTGACACGCAGGGGATACTTATCGATGTCAATCAAGCGTATTGCGGAATGACCGGGTATAAAAAAGAACAGCTCATTGGAATGTCCATCGGTGATCTGGATAATATTGAATCGCCGGAGATGACAGCAGAACGTATTGAACGGATTGTTGCCAATGGATCCGAATTCTTTGAGACCCGGCATCGCCGCAAAGACGGCAGTATATTTCCCGTGGAAGTGTCCACCACCTGGCTACCGATGGACGGGGGCCGGCTTGTCTGCTTCGGCAGGGACATCACGGAACGGAAACAGGCAGAGGCCAGAATCCTTCACCTGGAAAAAACGGAAAGTCTGGGCCGAATGGCCGGGGCCGTAGCCCATCACTACAACAATCTGCTCACGGTTGTTATGGGAAATCTGGACATGGCACTGGCGGACATGCCGAAGGATTGTGAACCCGCAGAAAATCTGTCCCATGCCATGGAAGCGGCACGCCGGGCCTCAAAACTGGGCAGTATGATGCTGGCCTACCTGGGGCAGACAAATGCCCCCCGGAGGCTGCTGGATTTGTCCCTGACATGCAAAGAATTTCTGCCCGCCCTTAAGGCGGATATGCCGTCACACATTACCCTGGAGGCGGATCTGCAGAAAACAGGACCGGCCGTCCGAGCCAATACCGGGCAGATACAGCAGATCCTGGAATTTCTGATCACCAATGCCTGGGAGGCTATGGATGATCGGGCTGGCTCAGTTTATCTGAGCATCCGCAGGGTTTCTTCCACTAAAATTGCCACGGCCCATCGGTATCCAATGGATTTTCAGCCAGGTAAAACAGACTACGCCTGTATGGAAGTGACAGATACCGGGGCCGGTATCCCGGAAAATGATATTGACAAGATTTTCGAGCCGTTTTATTCCACCAGATTCACCGGCCGGGGGCTGGGACTGCCGGTTGCCCTGGGCGCCGTGAAAACCCACAACGGCTGCATGAGCGTGTCAACCAGACCCGGCAGGGGAACCAGCATCAAAGTATTTCTGCCTGTGACAGACAAGACAGATCAGATCCTGCCTGATAAAAGAACCACTGATGGGCAGATCTGAACGTATTCTTCTGGTGGATGATAAAAAAATGTATGATACGGAATGCAGCATGAAGCCTATTCACAGAGATATTCCCCACATGTCCAAAGTACTGATTATTGATGATGATGAGCAGGTATGTGAGATTCTGGCCACAACCTTCGGCCGCATGGGACATACTACGGCCCGTGCGGAGACGTTACAACAGGGCCTGGAAAAAATGAAGCTTGTATATCTGCAGGACCTGGTGTCAGCCACCAGAGGGGATATTGCTGAATGCTGCAACAGGTCCGGTCTTTCACGCAGCCAGATGTATCGGCTGATACAGCAGTATAATCTCAAAACCGGTTGACATTTGTCCCATCTTTGCGACTGTCATATTTTTGAGACAGCCCACAGAAAATTTTATTTTCTCTATTAAATTCAAATAGTTATACTTACATAACAGCAAAAATTATGGGAATTTTTCTCGGTTATGTGACAATTCCTATGTTGCTCATATTTTCATAACTATCTGAAATAAAAGGATTTATCCGCTCATACGCCGTGGTATGCATTTTGCTCTGTCAGTATCCTGTGCACTGATGAATTGATGACAGGATGGCAGCATCCAAAGGAGCATTATGAACCTTATCCTTTTTGTACACCAGGATGCCTCCCAACAAGGAGAGGCATTGCAAAAACAGATGATTGAATATTTTGGTGAAAATATCATTCAGATGGTTCATACGTTTAATGCATTGAAGTATATATTGAAACAGCCCGGGGGCTGCAATTTGCAGGAAGTATATGTTCTGCTGGCCGAATCTCCGCGTCGATTACAGGAACTGTTCTGCCTGATCGATCTGCTCGATGGCCGGCGGATTGTTCTGATTCTTCCTGATGATACAAGGACAACGGTCAGCATGGCCCACCGGTTTTATCCACGGTTTTTCACCTATATCAATACTATCTATGATGATCTTTGTGCAGTGCTTTATAAAATGATCAACCCAAAAAACAACCATTGAGGAGGAAAAAAATGGCTAATGAGGTGACCAATATGAATGAGGCCGTCAAGGCTACAACCATTAAAACAGGCAAATACCTGACCTTTACCCTGGCGGATGAAGAATACGGCATCGGTATTCTCAAGGTCAAGGAAATCATCGGCATGATGGCCATCACCTCGGTGCCCAGAACCCCTGATTTCGTCAAAGGGGTGATCAACCTGCGGGGCAAGGTGATTCCGGTCATCGATCTGCGGGTCAAATTCGGGATGGCATCAATTGACTACACAGACCGTACCTGCATCATTGTGGTAGAAATCGATTCCGATGACATGACCATCCAGATCGGCATTGTGGTGGATTCGGTCTCTGAAGTCCTCAATATCAAAGAGGTGGAAATTGAGAACGCCCCGTCATTCGGTACAACCCTCAACATGGACTATATCCTGGGAATGGCCAAGATCGATTCCGGGGTCAAAATACTGCTGGATATAGACAAGGTGTTGAGTGCAAAAGAAATTCAGGTGCTGGGAAAAACCAAATAAGCATAAAAAAAACAAAAACCTATATTAATTAAGGAGCGGAAAATGAAGAATTTGAGTCTTGGATTAAAAATTTCACTGGGTTTTGCCATACTGATTGTCATTGCCAGTGCTTTGGGTATCATGGCCATATGGAACATGGGACGGGTGGAGACCCAGAGTACCATGCTGGCCAATGAATATGTGCCTGAGGTGGCTGTGGCCAATGAACTGCGGGGAGCATCCAACCGGGTCATGTATGAAATGCGGGGATATGAATTTACCGAAGATACTGCATTTTATGAGGCCGGCATGAAAGAACTGGCGGCAGTGGATGCAGCACTTGAAAAAGCCAGAAAACTCGAGGAAAAATCATCTAACCTGAAAGAACTCAAAGGCCAGCTGGAAATAGCAACAAAGGCAGTGGACAATTACAAGGCACTGGTGCAGCAGACAGTGGAAACCAATGCCAAACTGGCAGAAAACAGAAACACACTGGATACAGCTGCCGAAGACTACATGACCAACAGCAATGCGTTTTTGGCCGGTCAGAATGAACAGTTCAAAAAAGACCTGGCCGCCCGACAGGAAAAAATACGCCTGGTAAGTGAACTCGATGATATCGGCGCATCCACACGGGTATTGAATTTCAAATCCCAGGCCCTGGATGATCCCGCCCTCATGCTGTCCGCCATCAAAACCATATCACAAGCCAAAGCAGTTCTGGCGCAGTTGCGCAAGGTTTCCAGCGACAAGGAGGATATTGAACGGATAGATGCGATAGATGAGGCAGCCGAAAACTACCAGAATGCCATGGACCGTTTCCTGAAAGAGTATAATAAGGGAAGCATGGCCAGTGTCACCCGGCTGAATAATATCCGCAGTGAGATGGACAAAAATGCCGGGACATATGTGGAAAACTGCGATGCCTATCTACAGGGCCAGCAGGAAAAATTGACACAGGATATGCTGGAAAGGCAAACCAAGATCACCCTGGTCAACGATATCATCGATCTGGGTAATGCCACCCGGATCGATGCCTTCAAATCCCAGGCCCTGCGCAGCCCGGCAGTCATGGAAGAGGCGGTAAAGAATTTTGCACAAATCGATACCATGTTCGAAGACCTGAAAGAAATCACCCGCCTGCCGGAAGATCTGCAGCGCATTGAAGAGGTAAAAAATGCAGGCAATGCCTACAAGGAAGCGATGAACGATTTCCTTGAAAACTGGCTTTTCATGCAGAATCTGGGTGAAAAACGGATGACCGCCGGCAGAGATGTCATCGATGCCTGCAAAGAAACAGCTGATGCCGGCATGGCTGCCACGGACCGGATTGCAAAGGCAGCAGTGGCATCCCTTTCCACTGCCTCGACCGTGATGATCATCGGGCTGGTTGCAGCCCTGGTAATCGGTGTGCTGGCAGGATTTTTCATCACCAGAAGCATAACAGGACCTGTGAACCGCATCATATCCGGACTGAACGAGGGATCCGCCCAGGTGGCATCCGCCTCCAGCGAGGTGTCCTCCTCTTCCCAGGCCATGGCCGAAGGGGCCTCCCAGCAGGCCGCCTCCATTGAAGAATCCTCTTCCTCCATGGAAGAGATGGCCTCCATGACCAAGAAAAATGCGGAAAACGCCGGCACAGCAGACGGATTGATGAAAGAGGCCAACCATGTGGTGGCCACGGCCAATGACTCCATGGGCAAACTGACCAAATCCATGGAAGATATCTCCAAAGCCAGTGAAGAAACCTCCAAGATCATCAAAACCATCGATGAAATCGCTTTCCAGACCAATCTGCTGGCATTGAATGCAGCAGTGGAAGCAGCCCGTGCCGGAGAAGCAGGTGCCGGGTTTGCCGTGGTGGCCGACGAGGTAAGAAACCTGGCCATGCGTGCGGCAGATGCTGCCAAGAACACGGCTGAACTCATTGAAGGCACCGTGAAAAAGGTCAATGACGGCTCCAAACTGGTTTCCACCACCAATGAGGCATTCGGCCAGGTAGCGGACAGCTCCGCCAAGGTGGGGGATCTGATTGCAGAAATTTCCGCGGCATCCAAAGAGCAGTCCAGCGGTATCGACCAGGTGAATATCGCCATTACGGAAATGGACAAGGTGGTGCAGCAGAATGCCGCCAATGCCGAAGAATCAGCATCCGCATCCGAAGAGATGAATGCCCAGGCAGAACAGCTCAAAGAATATGTGGATGATCTGGTCATGCTGGTGACAGGCAAAAGAGACCAGAGTCAGGGCTTGTCTCGGAAAAAAACCGCCAAAATACTCCTGCGCTAGGGATGAAGACCGGCAACACCGCAATGGTTTAGCAATGAAGCAGCTAAACCCTGCTGAGCGAAGTTCTCCACGGCCAATGGCCTGTAAAAAGGGAAACATTGACACTATACAAAAGTGAGAATTAATGAGCACTGGCCTGACACGGATAATGAAATGCATCGGAGAGTAGGTGCATTCTGAATCATTGGGCGAAGAGCCGTATGTATGTGAAGTCCGCTTGCCAATTTCTGAAAAGGGGTTGGGGAACAACCGAGGATATCACCGAGGAAAGCTGCAGTATAGTCGACCACTGCATGAGTTTTCTGAGGCTGAAAAAATTTTTAACCCATGGTATTAAAAACCTGCTATGGTCGATTTGTTCAGGGAGGTTGGTCGCAAAATACGTGATCTTCTGAATATGAAATAAAAAAGCGATTATGCTACAACACATAGTTGAACAAGGCCAGGCCGAAAAGGCGGTCGGACAGGCCCATAAAATCAAAGGGACTGCGGCAAATATTTCCCCCGGAGCCATGCAGGAGATTGCCCTGTCCATGGAAACCACTGGCAAAACAGGTGATCTGTGGCAGTTGAAAATATTGATACCCCAGTTGGAAAACCGGTTTTCTGAACTGAAGATCATGCTGTCCCAATGATGGAAGACCGGAAGCATAATTCAACAAAGAGGATATTCGCATGACATATGAAAATCCGGCGTATAACTCGCTGAAAAAAGACATAATGGCATTGCAGAAAAGCAAAGACCTGTTTTACGACATTTTTGAAGGATCCCGTGATGCCATTTTCATCACAGATGAAAACAAACATTTTGCATTCGTCAATCAGGCAGCCTGTGCGCTGACCGGATACACGAAACAGGAACTTCTCTCCATGAGCATTCCGGATCTGCATTCCCCTAAAGATATGAAAAATTTTGAGAGGTTCTTTGACGGTATCCTCAGCGGTAAGACACCCATTTCAGAAGCGGATATCATTCGAAAAGACGGTACCAGGGTACCGACGGAATTCAGCAGCACGGTTGTCACCATCAGTGGAAAAAAAATCATGCACACCACTGCAAGGGACGTTTCCACCCGAAAAAAGGCCGAAACGTTACTCAAAGAAAGTGAAAACCGTTATAAGCTGTTGTCTGATGCCACATTTGAAGCCATTTTCATCTCTGAAAACGGGATTTGCATCGGCCAGAATAACGCAG
>JAABTU010000100.1 GCA_011389715.1 Desulfotignum sp. | reverse complement strand
TACCGGCGCGGTCATCAATTGCGTCATGTTCAAAAACCAGAAACGCACCTTGCAGTTTTCCCTTGAAAACGGGATGAACATCGTGGGGATGGCACGCCTGACTTTGTATGAACCCCGGGGAAACTACCAGCTGATTTTTGAACATATTGCACCTGAAGGCGCAGGCGCGCTTCAAAAGGCATTTGAACAGCTCAAGAAAAAACTGGCTGATGAAGGTTTTTTTGACCCGGTTCACAAACACCCCCTTCCGTTTCTGCCGCAAAAAATCAGTGTGATCACATCGGGTACAGGTGCCGCTGTACGGGATATCATTCATATTGCCCTGCGCCGGTTTCCCGGGTGCTGCCTGCAGATCTTTCCAGTGGCGGTCCAGGGTGATGAGGCCCAAGAGGAGATTGTATATGCAATCAACACGGTAAACCATCTCCAGCAGGCAGATGTGATTATCCTGGCCCGGGGGGGCGGATCTCTGGAAGACCTTGCTGCCTTTAATTGCGAACCTGTGGCACGGGCTGTTTTTGCATCTCAGATACCGGTAATCACCGGCATCGGCCATGAAACAGATGTCACCATTGCCGATTTTGTGGCTGATGTCAGGGCCCCTACCCCTTCGGCTGCCGCAGAACTTGTGCTGCCGGAAAAAACCCGGCTGGTCCGGCACATCACGGACATGCAGTTATCTGTGTCCCTGGCCATGACCCAGAAACTTGGTTTTTTACACCAGAAGGTGGATGACCTGCACAGCCGTTTGAAGAGCCCGACCCAGGTTATGGCCAATTTTAAACAGACCCTGGAAACCTGTTTTTTCACAATGCAGCATGCCCTGAACCGCCGGATTTTTCACGGCAGGGACAAATTGTCATGGATATCCCAGGCCCTTTCCAGGGCTGCGCCCAAAATCCCTATCCAGCAGCGACAGGTGGCGGATCTGCAAAAGAATATGGCCTTTGCCATGAAAGCCCGGCTTGACAGGCACACAAATCGCATCTCCCGGGCTGCAGCCAGCCTGGGAGCCCTGAATCCTGCGTCGGTTCTGGACAGGGGGTACAGTATTGCCCGGACAATACCGGGAAAAAAAGTTATCCTGGATGCCGAACAAGTAACGGTGCAGGATCCGGTTGAAATAATTTTATCCAAAGGACGTATCCTGACACGGGTGGAGAAAAAAATAGATGGCAAAAATCACATTTGAAACAGCTTTGAAACAACTGGAGGCTATTGTAAAGGAGATGGAATCCGGGGACCTGACCCTGGAACAGGCAGTGAAAAAATATGAAACCGGCATTGAAAAAGTCCGGTACTGCATGCAGATCCTTGACAGTACGGAAAAAAAGATCACCCAGCTCACCCGGGATCTGGACGGATCTGTAACTGAAGTCCCCTTTGATCATGAATGATCCTGTTTTCAACCTGCACACCTTTCTTGCAGAACATAAGTCCCTGGTCAATGTTCATCTGGAAAAAATATTACAGGAACTTGGTTCTGACCGGAAACTGGTCCAGGCCATGACCCATTCTCTTATGGCCGGGGGAAAGCGGCTGCGCCCTGTTCTGGCCCTGGCATCAGCCCGGGCCTGTGGCAGAGATTCAGCCCTTGCCCTGCCCGCTGCCTGTGCCCTTGAAATGATTCACACCTATTCTCTGATCCATGATGACCTGCCTGGCATGGATAATGATGATCTCAGACGCGGCAAACCCACCTGTCACAGACAATTTGGTGAAGCCACAGCAATTTTGGCAGGTGATGCGCTGCTTACCCATGCTTTTGCCATACTGGCACATCCCCACGGTCTGTTTGACCCGGTTCCTGAAACACAAAACCTGCTGGAATTGATTGCTGTCATTTCCCGGGCTGCCGGGGTAAACGGCATGGTTGAGGGGCAGATGCTGGACATGCACCCGGACAGGGAAAACAAAATCAAAGGGAATAAACCCTGTTCATTGGATCATCTGAAAAATATACATGCCTTGAAAACCGGGCAGATGATTCTGGCCAGTGTTGTTTGCGGGGCGGTGAGCGTCAATGCCCCCGCCCGCCTCAGAAAACCGCTTGAAACGTATGCCGCCCATGTAGGGCTTGCATTTCAGGTCATGGATGATATTTTAAATGTACAGGGAGATCCTGAAAAAATGGGAAAAGCGGCAGGATCTGATGTATTAAATGACAAACTCACATTTCCGGCTGTCATGGGACTTGGTCAATCCAAAGCCTATGCGAAAAAATTGACAGATCAGGCCGTAGATGCCCTTGACCATTTTGACGGCAAGGCCGATCCCCTGAGAGCCATTGCCGGATATGTGATCAACCGGGACAGATGACATGCTTGAAAAAACGATTGATGACGTCCATGACATAGATGATGGTATTGCAGAAAATAATGACAACAACAAGGTAACCCCGACCATGCCCCTGCTGGAAGATATTACAACCCCTGCTGATTTTAAGCGAATTTCCCGGGAACAGCTGCCCCGGCTGGCAGAACAGATCCGTGAACGCATAATCAAGGTGGTGTCGAAAAACGGGGGCCACCTGGCTTCCAGCTTAGGTGCTGTGGAACTGACCCTTGCCATCCATCATGTGTTTGATCTACCCGCAGACACCCTGATCTGGGATGTGGGGCACCAGGCGTATGCCCACAAACTGATCACCGGCAGAAACCAGCAGTTTGACACCCTGCGCCAGTACAAGGGCTTGTCAGGATTTTCCAGAATAAAAGAAAACCCCTGTGACGGGTTTACTGTGGGGCATTCATCCACCTCCATTTCCGCAGGCCTGGGGATCTGCTGCGCCAAATACCTGAACAAGGATGATTCCCATGTGATTTCCGTTATCGGGGACGGGTCCATGACCGCTGGTCTGGCCTATGAAGGGCTGAACCAGGCAGGTGATTCAAAGCGCAAGCTGATTGTGATCCTCAATGACAATGACATGTCCATTTCCCGCAATGTAGGGGCGTTGTCCTCCTACCTGAGCCGGACCTTTTCCGCCAAATACCTCCAGACCATGCGCAACCAGTTCGGGGCGTTTTTAAAATCTTTGCCCAGGATCGGGGAAGACATGTACAAGATTGCCAAACGCTCTGAAGAATCCTTTAAGACATTCGTTACCCCGGGTATGCTGTTTGAGGCCTTTAATTTTGATTATTTCGGCCCCATCAACGGCCATAACCTGGACCACCTCATCGACATTCTGGACAATATCAAAAATGCGGCTGATTCTCCGGTGCTGCTGCATGTCACAACCGTCAAAGGCAAAGGATATGCACCGGCGGAAAAAAATCCAATATACTTTCACGGGGTGGGATCATTTGTTGTGGATACCGGCAAAACCAGTACATCCCCCCGGAAAATACCATCCTATACCCATGTTTTTGGAGAACAGATGGTCCAGCTGGGCAAATCTTATCCCAGCCTGGTGGCTGTGACGGCTGCCATGCCTGAAGGCACCGGCCTCAAGGACTTTGGAAGCCTATACCCGGACCGGTTTTTTGATGTGGGCATTGCAGAGCAGCATGCGGTGACTTTTTCCGCAGGCCTGGCTGTCAAGGGAATCCGTCCGGTGGTGACCATTTATTCCACCTTTCTTCAGCGGGCCTATGACCAGATTCTCCATGATGTCTGCATTGATGCCCATCCGGTGGTCTTTGCCCTGGACAGAGGGGGCATTGTGGGAGAAGACGGCCCCACCCACCATGGGCTTTTTGATTTTGCATACCTGCGCCCCTTGCCCAACATGACGGTGATGGCACCGGCAGATGAAAATGAACTGGCCCGCATGCTCAAAACCGCCATTCTCCATGACGGTCCCATTGCCCTGCGCTATCCCCGGGGCAGTGCAGAAGGTGTGCCTGTAGCAGATCCTGTTCTGCCCCTGGAGATCGGAAAAGGCAAAAAGCTGTGTGACGGTGATGATCTCTTGATCATCGCCATCGGCAGAGGGGTGGCAGAAGCCCTGAAAGCAAGGGATACACTGGCATCAGAAGGCATTTTTGCAGCCGTTATCAATGCACGGTTTGTCAAACCGCTTGATGAAACCCTGCTGCTGGCAAACGCCGGGCAATGCAAAAAAATAATCACGGTGGAAGAGCATGTTCTGGCAGGCGGCTTTGGATCAGCCGTGCTTGAGCTGTTCATGGACAAAGGCCTGACAGGCCTGTGTGTCAAACGCATCGGCATTGATGACTGCTTTGTGGAACACGGCCCTCAGGATGTGTTGAGAAAAACATATAAGATTGATGCAGATGCCGTTGCAGCAGCCGGTCGTGAACTGTATGGCCAAAGATAAACATCCGGGCGGATCCAAATGCCGGCTGGATCAGCTGCTGGTGGGAAAAGGCCTGATCAGTTCAAGAAGCCGGGCCAGGGCCATGATCATGGCCAAAAAGGTCCTGGTGGATGACCATCCCTGTGACAAACCCGGAACCCGGGTGGATACCCGGGCACATATCATTGTCAAAGAGGCGGACCACCCCTATGTCAGCCGGGGCGGCATCAAACTGGAAAAGGCCCTGACAACCTTTCCTGTGGATGTAAAAGACAAGGTCTGTATGGACATCGGGGCATCCACAGGGGGGTTCACCGACTGCCTGCTCCGGTTCGGGGCCAAAAAAGTGTATGCCGTGGATGTGGGGTATGGCCAGCTTGCGTGGTCTTTGCGCAATGACCCGAAAGTTGTGGTTATTGAGCGTACCAATGTCCGGTACATGTCTTTTGAAGCCGTCGGTCGGACAATGGATTTGATTGTGGCTGACACAGCGTTCATTTCTCTGAAAACAGTCATACCTGCAGCGGAAAAATTCATGGGGCCCGGCTGTCGGGTGGTTGCCCTGATCAAGCCCCAGTTCGAGGCAGGAAAGCAGTATGTCGGCAGGGGCGGTGTTGTAAAAGACCCTGAAATAAGGCAGAAGGTGGTGGCAGATATCGCGCAGTTCTTCTCAGACAAAGGCTATATTGTGGCAGATGTGGTCCCCTCCCCTGTTTCGGGTCCAAAGGGAAATACCGAATATCTGATTTTTCTGGTTTTCAACGGGCAGTGAAAAAAACACTATGAATTTTATGCAATTTTTATTATTACACTTTTATTATTTAAACAGGACCTATTTATTAATTGTTTAAAGGAGCAGTAATGAGCGAAGACATCAAAACCATGAGAAATGTGGCATTTGCAGGCCATGGAGGTGCGGGCAAGACTACTCTTGCTGAGGCTATGCTTTTTAAGGCCGGGGCGATAAAACGCCTGGGAAAGGTTGAAGAAGGCAATACAGTGATGGATTTTCAGCCTGAAGAAATCAAAAAACAGCAGAGTATCAACACCTCTTTTATAAAATATACCCATAATAAGCACTCCATCACATTGATGGACACTCCTGGTGATCAGAACTTCTTCTCAGCTGCCAAAACCTGTTTTCCGGTTGCCGACGGCATGGCCTTTGTTATTGACGGTGTAGGTGGGCCCTCTGCCATGACCGAAGAGGCTGCAGCATCAGCTCTCGAATACAACCTCCCCGGCATGGTTATTGTCAACAAACTGGACCGGGAAAGGTCGGATTTCGCCACCTGTGTGGATGGCTGCAACATTTCCCTCAAAAAGAAAATCATTCCCGTATGTTACCCCATCGGTGCTGAAACCGGTTTCAAGGGAATCGTAAATATTGTCACCGGGAAGGCTTTTGAATATGATGCTGACGGCAAGGCCGCCCAGGTGGATATACCTGGAGACATGGCTGATGACATGGCTGTGGCAAAAGAGGAATTTATAGAAAACATTGCAGAACTGGATGATGATCTGCTTGAGAAATACCTGGAAGGCGAAGATTTGTCTGAAGAAGAAATACGGGGTGCTTTCCGCAAAGGTATTTCAGAAGCCCAGTTTTATCCGGCTGTCTGCACCTCAGCCGTTAAAATGATCGGTATTGATATGGTGCTGGACTTCATCAACACCTATATGCCGTCCCCTCTGGACAGAGGCGACTGGGTCGCAAAAGACAATGAAGGCAATGATGTGGTGGTGTCCCCGGATCCGGATGCACAATTCTGCGGCTTTGTTTTCAACACCATTGTGGACCCTTATGCCGGCCGCCTGTCGCTGATCCGGGTTATTTCAGGATCACTGGGCAAAGAGGGCAATTTTCTCAATGTTACCAAAGACACCAAGGAAAGGTATTCCCAGTTGCTTGAGATTGCCGGAAAAGAACAGAAAACCATTGCCTCGGCCGGACCTGGGTCCATTGTGGCCATGGCCAAACTCAAATCCACCCTGACCGGGGACACCCTCACAGGGGGCACAGAGATACAGATTCCGGCACCGGCGCCCATGCCGCCGGTCATCTCCTTTGCCATTTCTCCCAAGTCCAAAAATGACGAAGACAAGATTCATGAGGCCTTACGCAAAATTCTCCAGGAGGATACCGGCCTTATGCTCAGAAGAGAAGATGAGACCAGACAGACCATTCTTTCCGGCCGGGGACTGGTGCATATTGAAGTTACAGCTGAAAAAATACAGCGCAAATTCAATGTGGCCATGGAGATCAATACGCCCAGGGTGCCCTACAGGGAAACCTTCAAGAAAAAGATCCGGGTCCAGGGAAAACACAAAAAACAATCCGGGGGCCATGGCCAGTTCGGAGACTGCTGGATCGTTCTGGAACCTCTGCCCAGGGGAGCCGGGTTTGAGTTTGTGGACAAGATCGTGGGCGGCGTGATTCCCAAAAACTATATTCCTGCAGTTGAGGCCGGTATCCGGGAAAGTTCCCAGTACGGTATCCTGGCGGGTTTTCCCTGTGTGGATTTTCGCACCACCCTGGATTTCGGGTCCTACCATTCTGTGGATTCTTCTGAAATGGCCTTTAAAACAGCCGGGTCCATCGCCTTTAAGGCGGCGGCAAAAGATGCAAAACCGGTGCTGCTGGAACCTGTCATGAAGGTCTCTGTAAAAGTACCGGATGCAAACACCGGTGATATCATGGGCGATCTCAACTCCCGGCGGGGCCGGGTTCTGGGCATGGATTCAGAAGATGACAAGCAGATCATCAATGCGTTGGTGCCCATGTCTGAAATGCTGCGGTATGCACCGGATTTAAGTTCCATGACCGGCGGCAGGGGGACCTTTACCACGGAATTTGCCCAGTATGATGAAGTGCCTTCCGACCTGGCACAAAAAGTCATTGACCAGGTTAATGCACAAAAGGAAAACAACTAAAAAAATCAGATTAAAAAACCTGTTTTGTGAACAGCCGGGTCCTGATGCTTTTATAGATCAGGTCCCTGCTGACTTGAAATAGCGCATCTTGTTGCCAGACCCGGGATGAATTCACCGAAGCAGGCAGACCAGGGTCTGCACACCCGGCAAGGTGTACACCGCCCTGACCTGCCTGAAACCGGGTATCCTCCAGGTGGAAGTCTGACAGTAAAATGGCAGCAAACCGGTTAGAGGGTGTCACCTGTCAGTCGCGTGTAGATCTCTTTGTAGGTCCGGACGGTATTGTCAATGACCTCCTTAGGCAATCCGGGGCCTGGCGGGGTTTTGTCCCATCCGGAGTTGACCAGCCAGTCCCGTACGGTCTGTTTGTCAAAACTTTTCTGTCCGCGGCCAGGGGCATAGTCATCCAGGGGCCAGAACCGGGAGGAATCCGGGGTGAGCACCTCATCGATGAGAATGATCTCGCCGTCCAGCACACCGAATTCAAACTTGGTGTCTGCAATGATGATCCCTTTTTCCAGTGCCAGTGCAGCGCCTTTGTTATAAATGTCCAGGCTCAGGTCCCGGATTTTTTCAGCGGTTTTTCTGCCCAGGATGTCGATGGTCTGTTCAAAGGAGATATTGATATCATGGTCGCCTACGTCAGCTTTGGTGGACGGCGTATACAAGGGCGTTTCCAGTTTGTCCGATTCTTTGAGTCCTTGCGGCAGCTGGATACCGCACACCTGACCGTTTTCTTTGTATGCACCCCACCCCGACCCGGAAATGTACCCCCTGACAATGCATTCCACAGGCAGAGGATCAGCCTTTTTCACCAGCATGCTGCGTTTTTCAAGAGCGTCCCTGTAAGGCCGGCAGATGGCAGGATAGGCATCCACGTCGGTTGTGACCAGATGGTTGCCCACAATATCCGCCATTTTTTCAAACCAGAAAACACTGATCTGGTTCAGCACCCTGCCCTTGTCCGGAATGGGATCCGGCAGCACCACATCAAAGGCGGACAGCCGGTCTGTGGTGACCAGCAGCAGCGTGTCTCCAAAATCAAAAATATCCCTGACCTTGCCCTGGCGTTTCAATGGCAGGTCTGAAAAATGTGTTTCAGGGATGACCGTCATGGTGTAATCTCCTTGTTATTTAAAAATCAGATTTTATACGCATGGTGTTGCATGCAAAGAAAGGCTTTTATATCATGGATCTGTTTTTTTTTCCAGATCACACAACCGCATTTTTACATGAAAGAACAATTTGCCGGCCTGCTCTTTCATGTTTTGCAGCGTCCGTCAGCGCATGGTTGTTATCTATAACCACCTGCCGGGTCAGCAAAAATACACTTTCCCGGCCGGGTAATCATGTCACATTGAATTCACCCTGGTGATCCTGTACTGACCGCTTGACGAATGCCGGGGATCATATTATTGTGGGCAAAAATGGTTTGTGCCTGCACAGGTGTATTTTTGAAAAAAAGGATTCTCATGAGAACATATTGTTTGGTGTTTCTTTTCTGCCTGGCTGCTGCCGGTTTTACAGCCGTGTCTGCCGCTGACAGTGCCCACTATACCCTGCGGGATTTATGCCGGGCAGCCAATGATAATGCCCGGACTATCCGGATTGCCTCAGATGAGGTTTTTATTGCCGAGCAGGAGAAAAAACGGGCATTATCGGTTCTGGTCCCCCGGGCCACCGCCTTTGGCAGCCATACCAACTATAAAGACACAAGTTTTATATCACCGGACACCACGACTGTCGGTGTGAAACTCACCCAGTCTTTTACCATCAACGGCAAGGAGCTCATTGCCTATGATGTGACAAAAAAAGGCATAGACAAAAGCCGCTTCACCTTAGAAGGCATCCGGTCTGATTACCTGCTCCAGGTGGCATTGTCCTATTTTGACACCCTGGAAGCCAAGCGGCTTCTGGAAATCGCAGACGCTGATGTCCAGCGCCTTGAGGCCCATAAAAATGCAGTAAAAGAAAAACTGCGGGTCGGCAGTGTCACCAGGACAGATCTGTACCGGGCGGAAGCTGCATTGTCCAGGGCCATGAGCGATCGGGTGATGGCCGGCAGTGCGGTAATCCAGAATAAGGCCCGTATTGTTGAACTTACTGGTATTGGTGACCATTTTGTGATATCTGATGAGGATATCACGCCCGTGGAAGGGTTTGATCCAACCCTTGCCAAAATCCAGGAAACTGCTTTGGAAAACCGGTATGAAATCCTGGAGGCAGAAAAGAATCTGGAAATATCCGACCAGACCGTTTCCTATGAAAAAGGCGATTACTGGCCGAAACTGAACCTGGAAACAGGATACAGGGAATCAGACACATCTTACGGCAACAGTGGTGTGGCCGGCGGTCTGGCGGGAAATATAGAATCAGATGCAGAAGATTCCTATGTCCAGGCAGAACTGGTCTTTACTTTGTATGACGGTGGATTGCGCAAAGCACAGATCAATCAGGCCATGGCCAGAAAACGGCAGGCGAAGCAGGCCTTGTCACAGACCCGAAAAGAGATTATCCTGGAATCCACCGTGGCGTTTTCTGATTATGAAACCGCCAGAAAAGTGTTGATAAACCTTGAGGATGAACTTAAGGCTGCACAGGAAAACCATAAGGCAGTCCAGATGCAGTACCAGTACGGCATGGCTGATATCATAGATATGATGGATGCAAATACACTCCTGGTGCAGGCTGAACGCAGCATGTCCAATGCCCGGTATGCCCTGTTGCAGACAATGTATAGAATACTGCATACCCAAGGAGAATTACTGGCCTATCTGCTGGAATAGACCTGATATTTTGACTTTTTGTGAATATTTTTTGAATAATAAACAGATAAACCTGTTATAAGGAGGAAAACCATGTATGAGATAATAGCAAACCCGGAAGACTATCAAATTGATCAGTTGATCAACGGAACAGACAATGCCAATATCGAATTGACCAAAGATGAACGCAATAAATGGGCTGGTGAAGTGGTAAATTTCAGTGAAAAATTGATGGAATTTGCAAAAAAATCAAAGGAACTGGCCAGGCTGCTGGACTCGGATGAAAAAATATCTGCAACCCCTGCATCTATAAAAACGCTTAAAATTCAGTTGTTTGCCATCAACGATGCGTTGAATTCCGCACTGGAAATTGCCGACAAACTGGAATCCGATATCATCCGCAAATAAACCCGCCCGGTTATGTGAGCATTTTTTGCCGCAGCAGATGGTCTGTGAGTACCAATGCCAGCATGGATTCACAGACCTTGTTGATTCTGGGGATGGCGCAGATATCATGCCGGCCTTTTGTGGAAATGGTTGTCTCACACCCATCTCGGTCCAGGGTTTTCTGGGTACGGCCGATGGATGGAATGGGTTTTACATGCACCCGCACAACAATGGGTTCACCGGTTGAAATGCCGGCCAGAATTCCCCCGGCATGGTTGGATAAAAACCCTTTGCTGCCCATCTGATCATTGTTTTCATATCCGGTCAGGGCTGCAGCCTCTATGCCGGCACCGATCTCCACGGCCTTGACAGCACCAATTCCCATCATGGCCTTGGCAATGTCTGCATCCAGCTTGTCAAACACTGGATCACCAATGCCGGCTGGGACCCCGGTTGCCGTTATTTCCACCATTCCTCCCAGAGAATCCCCCTGCTCTTTAATGGTTTTGATACGGTTTTCCATGGCGTGTGCCGCTGCCGTGTCCGGACAATGCAGGTCATTTTCTGCGGCTGCCCCGGCATCAAAATGCCGGACCCTGATACCCCCCAGGGCCATGGTAAAACTGCAGATCTGTATACCGTAAGGATCCAGCACAAGCTGGGCCACGGCCCCGGCCGCTACCCGGGCTGCGGTTTCCCTGGCCGATGCCCTGCCCCCGCCCCGAAAATCTCTGATCCTGTATTTTTTTTCATAGGTGAAATCCCCGTGTCCCGGCCGGAACAAACCGGCAATATCTGAATAGGCGGTGGATTTTGCATCTGTATTGTGAATAAGGATGGTTATGGGGGTGCCGGTGGTTCTGCCCTTAAAGGTGCCGGACAGGATAACCGGCGTGTCCGGTTCCTTCCGCCGGGTGGAGGCAATACCTTTTCCTGGTTTTCTTTTGTCCAAAGCAGTCTGGATGGTTTTTTCGTCAATGGGCAGGCCGGGGGGACAACCCTGGATTACTACACCCACAGCCGGGCCATGGGATTCTCCAAAAGTGGTGATCTGAAATGCCTTGCCAAAGCTAGAACCGGACATGGTCCAATCTCCTTTTTATCATCCAGGCAATGTCCCGGGGGGCATGGCAGGTGGTATCCACTGTCATATCTGCCAGTTTTTCATACAAAGGGGTACGGTTGGCCAGGGTGGTGCAGGTTTCTTCAAATAAAGACCGGGTGGTGAACTTCGGCCTGGATGCCGGGGTGTGTATGTCAGCGGCCATGCGCTGGATAATGGTATTCACATCAGCGGCAAGCCACACCACAAACCCGGCATCTTTGATGCATGCCCTGTTTTCCGGTGCCAGCACCATGCCGCCCCCTGTGGCAATAACCTGGTTTTTATTGTACATGATCTGTTGTAAAACCTGTGTTTCTTTTTGTCTGAAATACGCCCATCCCTTTTTTGCCACCAGTTCTTCAATGCTGGTGCACAATGCGGATGCAATCATTTTGTCTGTGTCAACAAACCTGCAGGCCAAAATATCTGCCAGAAATTTTCCCACACTGGTTTTGCCGCAGCACCGGTATCCAATGAGCACCGTGTTCATGTTGTTTTTTAACGTCTTTGCATTACAGGGCATCAAACAGATCCCAGAATCCGGGAAAAGATTTTCCCACACAGGCGGGATTTTCTATCTGCATGCCCGGCACCACAAGGCCGGCAACGGCAAAAGCCATGGCAATGCGGTGGTCGTTAAAGGTGTTGATAAAAGCACCTGCAGGCTTGCCCCCGGTGATCTCAAGCCAGTCTTCTCCCTGGGATGTCTGGATGCCCATCTTTTCCAGCTGCGAGGCAACCGCATGGATCCGGTCACACTCTTTTTCCCGCAGATGTCCGATATTGGTGATCTTTGTGGTTCCTCTGGCAAAGGCTGCCACCACGGCAACGGCCGGCACAGCATCCGGGGTGTCGGACATGTCCACATCCACCGCCAAAAGAGACCTGCCCTTGACAGCCACACTGTCATCTTCGAAAAACAGGGAGCATCCCATTTTTTCAAGGATATGGATCTGCTTGAAATCTCCCTGCAGAGACCGGGAAAGGACATTGCCCACCCCGATTTTCTGTCCTGTGACGGCCCCGGCTGCCCAGAAATATCCGGCATTGGAAAGGTCCGGTTCCACTGCATGGTTGCCGGCCACATAGGTCTGGCCTCCCGTAACTTCATAGGTTGTGGCATCTGTTTTATGCGCATCCACCTGAAACTGTTTCATCACATCCAGGGTCAGGTCAATATACGGGGAGGAAACCGGTGGTGCAACCAGTTTTATGATCAGACCGTCGGCCATGAAAGGCCCGATCATGAGCAGGGCGGACAGGTACTGGCTGCTTTTTGAACAGTCCAGACGGGTCATCCCCCCCTGCCGGCTTTTTCCCTGGATGGTCACCGGTGGAAATCCCTGGGGGGTGTCAGATCTCGCATCAATGCCGATCTGGTTCAGGGCATCCAGCAGCTCTTTCATGGGACGGGTGCACATGCGCGCATTTCCGGTAAGGGTGTACGCGGTGGTTCCCAGACCGGCGATACCGGCCATGAGCCGCATGGAGGTGCCGGAGTTTTCCAGGAAAACAGGGGATTCATATGGCCTGGGGCATCCGGAAAAACCCGTGACAGAAACGCTGTCAGGACCGGTTTTTGTAATGTCCGCCCCCATGCAGGACAACGCATGCATGGTTAAATCAATATCCCTGGAGGAAAGCAGATTCTTGATGCGGGATGTTCCGGCCGACAATGCCGCACAGATGAGCATGCGGTGGGAAATACTTTTGGATCCCGGTATTGTCACGGTCTGATCAGAAATCTGCCCGGGAAAAATCTGTTTCATATAAAAAAAATATACCTTGGGTAACAAGATTGAAATTACTGGTGGTCCAGAACCGACTGCCGCATTTTTTCCATATCCGGGGAAATTCCGGTCCACAAAGCAAACTGGGCTGCTGCCTGGGCCACGAACATGGCCAGTCCGTCAATGACCGTGCACCCTGTTTTCCGGGCAAGGCTGATCAGGCGGGTCTCCAGAGGAGAATACACCACATCCATAACCACGGTGTCCGGGGTGAGGCATTCACCAGGACAGGACAGCACATCTGTATCCGGATCCATGCCCATGGCGGTGGTGTTGATGATGATATCAAAACCCTGACCTGCGAGTTTCTCCATGGGAACAAATGGGGCATCATAGGCCGTGGCCAGTGTCCTGCCGCGTTCTTCCGACCGGTTGGCGATTGTCAGACAGCCTTTGTGACTATGGATACCAAAAGCCACGGCCCTGGCCGCTCCCCCTGCCCCGATGACCAGAACCTGTTTTTTGGCAATGCCGAAAGGCGCCAGGGGCAGAATTGCCGCCTGGCTGTCGGTATTGTATCCCAGGAGCCGGTTCTTCCGGTTGACAATGGTATTGACCGCACCAATGGCAAGGGCCTGGTCATCTATCCAGTCCAGATGATCCATGACGGTCTGTTTGAACGGAATGGTTATGGATGCCCCCTGGATGTGCAGCTGCCGTATGGCATTGACCGCCTGTTTGATATTGTCGGGGGCAAACGCCAGATACACGGCATTGATGCTGTTATCGGCAAAGGCCTTATTATGTACCAAAGGGCTTTTGGAGTGGGAAACCGGATTGCCGAGCACACAGAAAAGCTGTGTATCTGCTGTAATTGTCTGCATGGTTATCTCTCTTCTTTAACAAAAGCCGGGCAACCTTTCATGGGGGCCTGGTTTTTGCCTGTGAAATCACTCTTTTTTCACTATAAAGGACTGGATACGGTTGCCGTCCATATCCTTGACCGTTGCCGTCCATTTGTCAATGATAATAGATTCTCCGGGCTGGGGAATCCGGTCAATCTGCTCGAGAAAAAAACCGGAAAATGTGTCATAACTTGCAGATTCCGGAATATTGATATCAATCTCCTTGTTCAGGTCATCCACGTCAATCCTGCCTGACACCAGCCATTTATTGCCCTTGAGGCGGACGATATCCGGCACCAGCCGGTCGGTTTCATCAATGATTTCCCCGAAAATTTCCTCCACCACATCCTCTAAGGTCACCAGGCCGGACACCCCGCCGTGTTCATCCACTACAATGGCCATATGGCTTTTTTTGGCCTTGAATTCCTGGAGCAGGGAATCCAGTTTTTTGGATTCAGGAATATAATAGGGTTTTTTCATGATGGTTTTAATATCCAGGGTTCTGATTTTTTCTTCCGATGTGGTCAGTTTCTGATAACTGGCAAACAGATCTTTCAGGTGCAGGATGCCGATGACATTGTCAATGCTGTTTTCAATGACCGGGATACGGGAATACCCGGTTTTCAGGATTGCCTGAATATCCAGGTTCTGCTCCACATCCACCACATACATGTCAGCCCTGGGGGTCATGATTTCACAGCAGGAGGTGTCATCAAATTCAAATATATTGGTGATATACTCTTTTTCCGCTTCCTTTATTTCCCCTTCCTCCTCCACGACTTCCACCATGGTCATGAGTTCATCTTCAGTAACAGCGTGGTATGCCGGGTTGACAGCCCCATGGAGTTTGGGAATGAAGTTGAGGACCAGAATCAGGGGCAAAAAGAATTTGGAAAGCCAGAAAAGGGGGAAAATAACCCCTTTGGCCACCAGCACGTTGTTCTGGGCTGCAAAAGATTTGGGGAAAATTTCTCCGAATACCAGAATGACCAGGGTCATGATACCTGTGGCAATGCCCACGGCATTGGATTCAAAATAGGCAATGGCAATGGATGTGGCCAGCGCAGCCCCCCCGATGTTCACCAGGTTGTTACCGATAAGAATCGTGGTTAAAAGGGTGTGGGGATCCTGTTTCATTTTCAGGATCAGATGCCCGGTTCTGGAACCGTCTTTTGCGATATGGAGTGCTTTGATCTTTGAAATGGAAAAAAGCGCGGTTTCAGAAGATGAAAAAAAACCGGACAACACCAGACAAATGATCAGCAATGTCACATTAAATGTCATCAAGATGATTTTTTTCCTTCAAAATGTATTGGTATAAACATCACTTTAGTAAGGTTCTGTTTTGTTTGTCAAACACCGATTTGCCTGATTGCCGGATTCAGCCGTGTGTAATTGATCCAGGGCAATTTGTGCCGCCCGTCCGGCAGCACCGGCAGATCCCAGCAGCAGCCTGACTGACGTAAGTTTTTGTCTGTATTCCGCCAGGTGATTGAGCATATCCAGGGCTGTGGCGCATATGTTTGCGGGACTGGCATCTGCCTGCAGCAGTTCAGGCATTACCTGTCTGCCGGCAATGATATTTGCCAGGCCGGCATAGTTTACTTTCACCAGAATGCGAGCAATCATGAAGGTGACCGGGGACATTTTATAGATAATAACTGTGGGGATTTGGCACAAGGCTGCTTCAAGGGTGACGGTGCCGGATGCAGCTATGAGCATGTCAGCCTGTGCGAAAATATCCCCGGGACTGCCGCTGATAATTTCAAACAGACCGGGTTCCTTATGGGGAGCCATCTTTTTTTCAATGCTCTCCAAAGGGATTGACCCGGCGGCAGATACCAGAAACCGGGTGTGGGGCTGATATTTTCGGATCATTTGTGCGGCAGTCACCATCAGATCCAGAAGATGGTGAATTTCGGCTTTTCTGGATCCTGGCAAAAGCCCGATGATCCAGGGATCTGAAGGCGCTGCCCTCTTTTTTAACCTGGGTGTCACAGCATGGGGATATTGGTCCATCAAGGGATTTCCCACATAAGTTGCTGGAATTTTGGCTTTTTTATACAATTTTTCTTCAAACGGAAAAATCAGGCCGGCATGGTCCACAAACCGTTTGATCTGCCGGATGCGGGAACGGTTCCATGCCCAGATTTTCGGGGTGATATAATAAAATACCCTGGTTTTGGTGCGGTTTTTGGCAAACCGGGCAGCCCTGAGGTTGAATCCCGGGTAATCAATGAGAATGAGCAGACCGGGACGGGTTGCCATCAGGTGCGCTGTAAAACTGTCAAAGGCTTTTTTGATGGATCTGATTTGAACCAACACCTCTGTCAGCCCCATGGCGGAAAGGTTTTCAATGGAAAAAAACAGATCCACGCCAGCCTCTGCCATACAGGGACCACCGATGCCGGAAAATGTCAGTGCTGCATCTTGCTGCTGCATGGCCCGCACTAAGGACGCCCCGTGCACATCACCGGAAGGTTCTCCGGTCAATACCATGATATGTTTATTGGACCTGCTCATGGGACATCATTATCGGTCAGGGCCGCAATGGCAATGTTATGGCGATCTGCCAGATCCACCATCTGCCGGCGGTCAAATGCCAAAGATTTTTCTGCTTCCAGAACCAGAACCGTGGCACCGGCTGACACCATGGTCGTGATGGTTTCAGCGCCTGCAGAGGGCAAGTCAAACCGCAGGTCCTGCTGGGGTTTGGACAGTTTTACCACCACAGCCCCGTTTTTTTTGGCAAGCTGTCCTCCCCGCATGATGGCGGCATCTGTTCCCTCAATGGCCTCCACTGCCAGAACCGTGCCGTTACTGATCACGATGCACTGGCCGATATCCAGTTCTCCGATGGCCTTGGCCAGCTTCCACCCCTGAAATGCATCTTTTTTTTCCGCCTTGTCCAATGACCTTTTCGTCCAGCAGCCAGCCGGACTGAGCAGTTCCGGCAGCAAAAAGGTGGAAGGTCTGATCATGATGCCTTCTTGCTGCATCAGGTCGGCAAACGCGCTTAAAATGGTGTTGTCATGGCTGTAGCCGGTTTTTGCAATAAACGCCAGGGCCTTGAAATCAGGCCGTATATCCTTGAAAATACTGGTTTTGTGGATGGTACCCAGCATCACTGCCTCGTGGATCTCATGGCGTTTGAAGTATTTCACCAGCCTGGACACCTGGCCCAGGTGAAGCCATTGAAATGCATCCACTGCATCTGCAAGGCCCGGGTCTGTTTCGGAAAAAAAACCGGCGCCGACAACCTGTATCCCTTTTTGGGCGGCTTTTTTTGCAAACAGCAGCGGAAACTGTCCGCCGCCTGCGATGAGTCCGATTTTCATCTGTTTTATCTGGTAATGCCCCGGCTTGAATTAACAATAAAATTTGTAAAATTCTGTACCTCGGGAATCTGCTCCACTTCCGCCTTCACCCTTTCCGATGCCTGTTTCACGGTCAGTCCGATCCTGAAAAAAATGCGGTAGGCTTTTTTGAGTTCTCCTAAAGCAAAAGCGGAGAACTGGTACCGTTTGAGTCCCACATTGTTAAGGCCGTGCAGTGCGGCCCTGTCTCCGGCTGCAATGACATAGGGCGGAATATCCTTGACCACGGCGGACTTGCCGCCGATATAGGCAAAATCCCCGATCTTGACGAACTGGTGAATGGCAACAAGCCCGCCGATGGTGGCATGGTCCCCTATTTCAATATGCCCGGCCAAAGTGGAATTGTTGGCAAGAATCACCTGCCTGCCGGTTTTGCAGTCATGGGCAATATGGGTATAGGCCATCAGGTAATTTTCTTCCCCCACCTCAGTGATACCGCCGCCGGCTTCCGTTCCCCGGTTGATGGTGACAAATTCCCGTATAATGGATCCCCGGCCGATCTTGAGGTAACTTTTTTCACCATGAAATTTCAGGTCCTGGGGGGCGCCGCCAATGGCGGCATACTGAAAAATCTGGCAGTCTTCTCCTATGGAAACATAGTTTTCAATGGTGGTATAGGGACCGATGGTGGTGCCGGACCCGATATGCACATCAGATTTGATAATGGTATAGGGACCGATGGTAACATTGGTACCGATTTCAGCCGACCCGTCGATAATGGCTGTGGGGTGAATCATTGGAACTCCGATTTATTTATGGTGCTTTCAAGTGAATCAAGCCGCTTTTCAAGGGACAAAAGAGATTTTCTCATGCCCGGCAGCCGGGTGATGATATTGACAACTTTGAGCCAGGTTTTATGGGGCATATGGGGAATGCCGGATACAATTTCATTTTCGGAAACAGAAGCGGAAACACCGGCATAAGGCCCGACTATAGCATTGTCACCAATGGTCAAATGGCCGGAGATGCCGGCTTTTCCGGCGATAATAACATTTTTCCCCACCCGGGTGGAACCGGCTATGGCTGCCTGGGCCACCACCAGGGTGTTGTCCCCGATGGTCACATTATGGGCAATATGCACCTGGTTGTCGGTTTTTACACCGGAACCGATGCAGGTGATGCCGAGGGTGCCCCTGTCAATGGTATTGCAGGCACCTATTTCCACATGGTCCCCGATTTTGACATACCCGGTATGGGACAGTTTGACGTGGGCACCGGCATCCTGGGCAAATCCATACCCGTCAGATCCGATCACCGACCCGGAATGGATGGTGACATGATTTCCCAGGCAGGAACGGTCCATGAGGGTGACATTGGGCTTGATAACACAATGCGCTCCAACAACACACCCGTCTCCAATATACACATGGGGCATGATATGGGCCCCGTCTTTGATGACCACATTGTGTTTGATCACCACATGGGCATCCACGGTGACATCCGTCCCCAGGGTGCAGTTATCACCGATGACAGCCAAAGGGCTGATACCGGGAGCAGGGGCAGGTGCAGGATGAAACCGGTTGACCAGTTCAAAAAAAGCCAGCCTGGGGTTTTTTGCCACAAGCAGACAAGGGTGTATGTCTGGATCAAAATTACAGCCATCAGGTACAATCACTGCCCCGGCACGGGTGTGGGCCAGCCGGG
>JAABTU010000087.1 GCA_011389715.1 Desulfotignum sp. | reverse complement strand
AAATTGGCGCCAAAATAATCTCTGGCCGCCTGTGTGGCCAGCATTAAAGTTGCTGCTGCAGCCATATCTGATTGAGATTGCCAGTAGAGATTACCTTCACTCTCTGATGCCCTGTTGAAAATGGATACATAGAGTTGTGATACCTGGGTTTTGGTTAAACCTGCCTGTGCTGCTGCATAAGACGACATTAACCATAACAGAATAAATGTAATGGTTTTACATTTCATATATTCTTCTTTCATCATGAAAATCCTGATTTTTTAATCGTAATGTCTTTCGAACTGCAACAATTTGATTTCCAGCCTGTTCCTGGAAAAAAATATGGTATAAAAAACCGCTTCACCTTTATGATGGCATCCCCGCCCTCACAATGACCCGTGGTTTTCCGTCCAGGCCTTTCAGCAGGTTTGGTTTTTTTCATGGATTATTCATCCGCGTATCAGAATTGAAGACGATTGTCAACACAAAAATGGGCTGAAAAAGCGCAGAGAACCCATCTTGACCATATAAAAAGGCAGCCCATGAATAGAAAGTTTTCCCTATAAAGATTAGGGGTTTTTCCCAATTGCATAAATCTGAAAATTGTGATTTATTTATATTTATCGTAGCGACACTCCAGGGCTTAAATGAAACAGTACTGAAAATACCCGCGACCTTATACTGAGCAGAACTGAAAACAGCGGGATAAAAACCAGCCGCCCCTTATGACGGGCGCACCTGTCCGTATCCGGTTCCAACCAGAGTCAAAACGTTTGTTGTTCAGGCCTGAGCCAAAACCTGCTTACATTTTCATTTTGTACTGCTGATTACCTTTTTCGATAACTGTTCCCCTCCATGATAAGGATCTCAGAGTTGTAAACGAGTCGGTCGGCAATCGCTGCGGCAACAGCGTTTCCATGCAGGTATATTCGATTCAAGGCGGCCGGCCCTCGCGGCAGGACGTCTGCCAATAGATATCCCCCAGGGCAGCATGCGAACAAATCCACCATGGCTGATAGAAATTTCCATTTTTTCTTCCTCAAAATATTTGCCGTTTTTTGTATATCTTTGTCCGGTTTTAACGCTGGAGATTTTAAAATGGCAAAAAATATACGTAGAAAACATCCCTGCTGTATTTGCCGGAAATGGTTTCAGCCCATTACCCAGTTGAATTTGTTACAGGACAAATTCATCATGACACAAACCGGGAACCGATTGCCGATAAACACAAACCATGATACAATTCGCCCGCATTGAAAAAAATTAAAGAAAACAAAGGGCAGACAACCATTGGCCATAAACATTTTGGGTATTTCCGCCTACTACCATGACAGCGCGGCCGCCCTGCTTTCAGACGGCGTAATTATTGCCGCAGCCCAGGAAGAGAGGTTTACAAGGAAAAAGCATGATGCCTCATTTCCTGCAAATGCAGTGCAGTACTGTCTGGAGCAGGCCTGTATCAGCCTGAAAGATATCGATTTTCTGGTTTTTTATGACAAACCCCTGATCACGTTTGAACGCCTTCTGGAAACATATCTTTCCTATGCACCAAAGGGCTTTTTCTCTTTTTTTTCTGCCATGCCCGTCTGGCTGAAGGAAAAACTATTCATCAAAAAAACCCTGAGACAGGAACTGCTGAAACTGGGCAACCCGCCAGAAGGTCATCTGCCGAAACTCATGTTCACGACACACCATCAATCTCATGCAGCATCGGCTTTCTTTGCCTCCCCTTTTACACGGGCAGCTGTTTTATGCCTGGACGGGGTGGGGGAGTGGGCAACCACATCTGTGTGGTCTGGAAACGACAACTGTCTGACGCCCCAGTGGGAAATTCATTTTCCGCACTCTCTGGGTCTTTTGTATTCAGCCTTCACCTATCATACCGGGTTCAAAGTCAATTCCGGTGAATACAAGCTCATGGGCTTGGCTCCTTACGGGGAACCGGCGTATGTTGATCTGATATACCGGCATCTCATCCACACCAGATCAGACGGCAGCTTCTGTTTGAATATGGATTATTTCAACTTTGCCACCGGTCTAACCATGACAAACAAGAAATTTGATCTGTTGTTCGGAGGACCGCCCAGAACCCCTGAATCTCCAATTACCCAAAAACAAATGGACATGGCCCGGTCCATTCAGGTGGTAACCGAAGAGGTGATCCTCAATATCGCACGAAATATCAGGCAAAAACTGGGCCTTGGAAACCTGTGCCTTGCCGGCGGCGTGGCCCTGAACTGTGTGGCCAACAGCAGACTGATCAGGGAGAACCTGTTTGAAAACATCTGGATTCAGCCGGCATCTGGTGATGCAGGCGGTGCTGTGGGAGCGGCATATGCCATCTGGTATGAATACCTGAAAAATCCTCGTACGGCTGACAACAAAACCGATGCATCCCCGGGGTCGTTTCTGGGGCCTGCCTACAGCCTTGAAAAAATCACGTCAATTCTCGATTCTTTGCAAGCCATATACCAAACCTGCGAAGATGATGTGCTTCTGCCTGAAATTGCTGCCAAACTAGCCGAAGGACATGTTGTGGGATGGTTCCAGGGCAGAATGGAATTTGGCCCTCGTGCCTTGGGAAACCGCTCCATTTTAGGAGATCCCAGAAATCCGGCCATGCAGTCTGAAATAAATTTGAAGATCAAATTCAGAGAATCTTTCAGGCCTTTTGCACCGTCGGTAAAAGCGGAAGCAGCCGGTGACTGGTTTGACATGGAAGGATTGGCCGGCGCAGGTCCCTATATGCTGGTGACAGCAGCTGTCAAAAAAAAAAGACGTCTGCCTGTTGATGGAACATACGCCCATCTGTCCGGCTTCGACAGACACAGGGCGCCCCGGTCCACAATTCCCGCAGTTACCCATGTGGACGGTTCTGCCAGGGTCCAGACCGTTCACAGGGAAACAAACCCACGGTACTGGGCTCTTATCGACCGGTTTCATCAGGCGACAGGATGCCCGGTTCTGATCAACACCTCCTTCAATGTCCGGGGGGAACCAATAGTATGCTCCCCGGAAGATGCCTATCGATGTTTCATGCGCACCAATATGGATTATCTGGTCATGGAAAACATCCTCCTGGCCAAAACTGACCAGCCTGTAAAAAAACTGGATAACAACTGGAAACAGGCATTGCCGAATTGAGGAACAGGATATGACTGCAACGGCATCAGAAAAAAAAATGTACCGGAAATTCGGATATACCATGGGCGCATGTATTACTGTGATATTCGGCCTGGTACTGCCATGGATATTCGACAGCCCCGTCCCTGTAATCCCTTTTGTAATCGCTCTATTGCTGGTGTTGTGGGCACTGGTGGCCCCAGGCTACCTCAAACTCATATACCGGCCATGGGTGGCATTTGCCCGCATAATAGGGAACATAAACACCACCCTGGTTTTAGTCCTAATTTATTTTCTGGTTTTCACCCCGACCGCACTGGTTCTGAAGCTGTCAGGCAAAGATGCCATGGGCCGGCGGTATTTTGCCTCCTCCGGGCAGGATTCATGCTGGCAGACGGTTAGCAGACAAAATAGCCACCACATGGAGAAAATATACTGATGCTGGAATTACTCAAAGACATATGGGGATTCATGCAAACCAGGAAAAAATTCTGGCTGGCCCCGATTATCCTGATCCTTTTACTTTTCGGATTTTTGATCATTTTCTCCCAGGGTTCCGCCATTGCACCGTTTATTTATACCATTTTTTAAACAGCTGTATCTCCTTGTTTTTTATATAATTAAAAATATCTGAGGCCATGCGTGCATTCCCCTCAGCCGTCGGGTGAAGGGCATCCAGAAAAAATGGCTTTTGGTGCAGATAGGTGGTATCCAGCTGGTGCGGGATGACCGGCACGCCGTACCTTTCTGCCAGTGCTCGCAGCCGCTGGATATATGCATGAGCCGTCTGAATGAAAAAATCCCTGCTGTACCGGACATGAAATTCATTGAGTCCCTCCTCAGGCATATGATCGGCATCGAAAGGAGGCATCACAAATGCTGCCGGGATATTTGCCTGCCTGCATACCTGCATCATCTGCTCAATGTTTTTTTCATAACGGCCAAGTGCCTTCGTGTTGAAAACATCCACCTGTGTGTTGTTTCTAGCAGTTCCCATTACAAGCATTCGGCAAAACTGTGAATGGGTAGTCAAAAATGACAGCCAGCCGGGCGGCTGCTGATGGACCAGAATATCCGGATGCCAGTTGCGGATGGTGGCATACCATATATCGTTCCAGAGAATGTTGATCAACACAAGGTCCGGCGTCACCAGGTGCCGGTCCAATATCTCCTGCAGATAAATCCGCACCTGACTGGACGTATAGGATGGCACTCCGCCATTAACGACCGCCACCTGGTCTTCTCTGGGAAACATTTGTGCCAAGTGGGCTGGATAAGTTTCATGGTCCTGCACCCCCCATCCAAATGTGGTAGACTCTCCCATGGCCAGGATGGTTTTTTGACCGGCAGGAACAGCACGGTCTTTTACATGCGGCCCGTTCTGCCTGAATCCCTTGCTGTCAACCGTATAGATCCCGTCTGAAAATCCGGGTTTCAGTGCAAATCCCCGGGTGGCATGATACTGAAAATAAGGCCTTTGACGGGTTCTAAAATCCTGGTCATCGAATATGGGGGGGATTGTATCGCCGGGAAAAATTAAACGGCTGCCTAGTTCGGCACAGGCAAGAACTGCCAGCAGAACAGCCAGATTCACTACAATAATATACAGTTTCCGTTTCATTGCCTTATCTTCTCTGTCACACCATTATCTACACGACAATTTGTAGTCCGGCACCAAATGATGTGGCATCATAGAAAAGGGGGGGGGATTTGTCAATCTATTGACTGACCTGCCAATGATGACATTAAAAAAAATGGTCGATGAGCATCTTTTCTGTTCCAGGTTTTTGGCGCTCGGCCAATTTTTTACATTTAGGTAATCTCTCTTAGTAATTGTAAGGTAGCCCGCTCTAAGCCCTAAGATTAAAGTAGGTAACATGACAGCAACAAAATACAGGCATAAATTGTTAAAATTATAGTTTCCGTAATGCCGGCGACTATGATTGAGAGTTGAATATTTGTCAATGATTTCAGGCGGGACGAATAAATACGAGGGACTGCAGAGGAAATACGCCTCCCTGTGTTTTGAAAGGAGACGTAGAGGTACGGTCAGAAAAAGCTATGATCCAGGGTTCATGTTACTTCAGCAGGGCCAGGATCTCCGAGCTGTCATTTGTGGTGTAGGTCGTTTTTGTAATTTCTACCAGTGCATCCAGATCATTAATTTTGTTCACCTCGGCCATCACTGAGGCGATGTCACCAGGGAATTTAACGGCCATACCCTTTTCAATGGCTTCTTTGAGACCTCTGATGCCTTTCTCTTCATCTTCTTTCCGTAAGTTTTCAGCCAGTGTCATAAAATATTCTCCTGTCTCTTTGAAAATAGCCTGTTCAAACATCTCCATTATTTGTTTTCACCGATAGTTCATCCACCGAGCCGGACAGCAGCGATGTCAACCGTTCGGTATCTTCCGGCCACTCTTTACTGGCATGACATATCAGCAGCGGAATCACAATGGGCAGACGGACCGGCTTTTCTTCATACTGCTTAATATGCAGACGGCAGATCTTGACCATATATTCCAGCAGCTGGAGATGCACCTATCTGTCATAATAGTTTTTGTGCTCAAACAGCACATAGATGAATCCCTGACTGCCGTCCGTCAGATTCACCCGGTACAACATGTCGGAATAATAATCGGCAAGCTCTTTTTCAATGAAGCTGTCCTTGTTGATCTCCAGGGTTTTCAGGTCCCCCAGCTTCAGCACGTTGTCCGGCAGTTTGTCGGCTAAAAGACTGCGGGCAGTTTCCTTGTTGCTGTAGACCTCCCGGAATACCTTATCATGGGGGTTGACCACCTTGCAGTTATTTTTTTCGTCTGTCATGGTGGAATTTTACCCTGCCGGAGTGGATCAGTCAAGGGGTATGTTTTTTTAGGGATAATAAGCCGGCAGACTACCCGGTACCAAAGGCTCAGGTCAGCATGCAAAGCTGTATAAATAGTCGGATCATTCAGAGATGCAGCGGTCGGAAAATCCATACCCGCCGGTGCTGGGATTTCCCCGGACTGGGCTGTGATTTGCTTTTTTTCCCTGGAAGATTTGTCAGTAACAGGCTAGGGCGGAAAAATGGGGGAAGTGGATTTGGATACCTGTGCCTGAAGTGTGGCAGCCATTGACAAGTAAATCAGAACGTGCCGAATCCCCAAAGCCACGATAAGTGTACCCCATAAGGGTATTGCAGGTTTCGCAACCCATTACCTCTGCAGTACTGTTTGAGATCACCGAACTGCTCCAGTGAATAACAAAACACAGGCAAAATTTGTTAAAGTTATAGTTTCAATAATGTCGGCGACTATAATGGAAGGTTGAAGATTTGACAATGATTTCAGGTAGGAAGAATAAATACGAGGGGCGGCATTGGTGGCATAAAGGAATGAGATCAGGGAATCCAGTCAGGGAACCTCAGACTGTCCAAGGTTTTGCCCTAAGTCTTGGTCAAACGAGCCAATCTTGGGATAGGTATGCACCATCACTATTCCCAATTAATTCTACTTTGATTGTATTATTAGCTTCATCAACGCTGACAATCTCATATTCTTGACCACGTAGTATTCGCTCACCACTTTTTTCATACCAAGGAATCATATCGCTTGGGCCGAAAT
>JAABTU010000086.1 GCA_011389715.1 Desulfotignum sp. | reverse complement strand
GGGTCCTGTGGCTCACGGATACCCTGTGTTACAACAACGGGGTCTCCACATCCCTGTCCAGAAAGCTGTCCTTTATCCAGGAACGGGATCTGCCCATCGATTTTCTGGTCTGCCATGACCGGATTCAGGAAGCCCCCCATTTAAAGGTGGTGCCGCCCGTGGGAAGTTTTGCCGTTCCGGGATACCCGGATCATGTGTTTCATGTCCCGGATCTTTTGGCCGTCCAGGCCCTGTTCATCCAGGGGGGATATGACCGGATCATCTGCTCCACCGAACTGCTGATGGGGCTGGCGGCCCTGTTTCTCAAACAGTCTATGGCCGTGCCGGTCTATTTTTTCATGCACACGGACTGGCTGACATTTTTCCGGCATACCATGGAACTGCCGCCTCCGGTCATGGACCGGATCCGCCGGATGCTCAGGGCGTTTTACCACCAGTTTGACGGCATTTTTGTATTGAACCGGGATCACCGGAACTGGCTCACGGGGCCGGCCATTGCCTATGACAGCTCCCGGGTTTACAACACGGCCCACTGGGTGGATGAGATGTTCCGCCCTTTGCCGGGCGATCGGCAGGCGGTTTTCGGGGAACGGATTTCAGAAAGCGATATCGTTCTGTTGTATGCCGGGCGGCTCAGCGAGGAAAAAGGGGTGTTTGATCTGCCCGGGATCATGGCATCCCTGGATCAGTCCGGGGTGAGGGTCCGGCTGGTGATCGCCGGCACGGGTCCGGCCGAGGACCGGTTGAAAGTCCTGCTGCCTGAGGCGCTGTTCCTGGGCTGGGTGGACCGGTCCCGTATGCCGGCCCTGTATTCCCGGACGGATGTGCTGGTGCTGCCGTCCCGGTTCGACACTTTCGGTAATGTCATCCTGGAGGCCATGAGTTGCGGGGCTGCGGTGGCGGCCTATGCGGAAAAAGGGCCTCTTGAAATCATTCAGACCCGGGAAAACGGGATTCTGGCCGAAGATCCGGCAGGGCTCGCCGAAGGCATCGCCCGGTTCGTCAGGAATGAAACGTTTCGGCACACCTTGAAAAAGAACAGTTTGAGGCGGGCCAGGTCGTTTTCCAGGGACACCATTTTCAATGCGTTTTTGAATAATCTGGGACTGGGAGATACCGTGCATACAGATGGAACGGATTCCCTGTCGGAAAGGGTGTTAAAAAAAGAAACCCTGAAGGCTGCCATCGGATATTAAACCCGCATCAAAGGCCGGCGGTATTCATTAAAACCGGCGGCTGTCATGTTTTTTTTCAATGTTCTCCAGGGCTTTGATGGACAGGGTGGCCCAGGGCTGCACTTCCAGACGTCTGATATCAATGGGGTCTCCGGTGAGTTCGCAATATCCGAATTCACCGTTTTCGATTCTTTCCAATGCTTTTTCGATCTGTGCGATGAGGTCGTCACAGCGCCGGGAATAAAGGATTTCATTTTCGATATTGCTCATGAGGATACTTTGATCCAACAGATCCGCATGTTTCATTTTCAGGCTCCGGATCTTTGTTTTGATCTCGGATCGTTTGCGGACCAGTTCCACCTGTTTTGTCAGCAGTTGTTCCTTGAACCGGCAAAGTTTCTCATTGTCCAGAAACGGGGGGATAGACGGACTGAAATTTTTGGAAGACGGCAGTAAGGTTTTCATGGCAGACTCCTGAAAAATAATTGATGATACCCGGTATGATGCTCTGGTGGCGTTATGCCGGTATTATGCTCATATTAAAAATGGATTAAATATGTGTTTTCTCCACATGAAAAACGATGCGGGAGCCGGTCACCTCGCTTTTTCCGGTGTGAAAAAACGAGGCGGCCCAGATCCCCTGGACAAAAAGAATCATCCAGGGGGTCCACAGGGAGGATACGGCCTCGTGGAGGCGGGGCTGGGGGAGACTGTTGTCCACGGGCAGCCCCAGGGCCAGAGCACCGGCAAATCCCAGGGTGATCATGGCCATGATCTGGTAGGCGGTGATGCGCCGGCCGCCTCTGAAATCCGCCCGGAGAAATTCGGAAACAAACCGCCATATCTGGGTGACGGCCAGGGTGATCAGAAAGGCCGTGCGATAGAATCCGTTCAAAAACAGGAGGGTGCCGGCCAGCCCGGTCCCGGTGTACAGGGCAGCCGTGATAATCTGCACGGGCAACACTTTTTGCCCGTCATATCCGGAAGCATAGGTGATTTTTTTCAAGGGGCCGGTGAAGATCAGATAAAACCGGGAAAACAGAGTTTGAATGACCGGAGGACACTGGTCCAGGGGTTTGCCGTAGCAGCATCCGAAACTGATGCAGGCCAGGCGGCCCAGACCTTCACCAAAAGCATAGGCAATGGATACCGCAGACAGGAGAATCAGGGGATGCAGCAAAGTTGCCATGACGGGTTCAAAGACCCGGTTGATGAGCAGCACCAGGGGAGGGGAAACCAGGATGCCCGCAAACACAGCCCCGCCGACAGTAAGCGTGCCTTTTTTCTTTTCCACCACCCGGGCGATGATCCGGGACGCCGGCAGGCAGACAGCCAGAACACCTGTAATGAAAACACACAGGCCGAACAGAGATATCCGGGCCGAGGTGGCCAGTATCAAAAACAGCACCACGGCAACGGTATAGGCATTGGCACACAACACCCCATAATAGGTGAGATTGAGTCCCTGCCAGCCCTGCCCGGTTTTTTGCCGGGGCACCACCGCCATGATCTGCCATTTTTCCAGGGGCAGATGTCGAAACCCCCACCACAAAGCCCCGGCTGTCAACACGCCCAAGCCAGTGATAAAAAACAATTCAGTCATCAGACCGCCTTTCCAATGGTTTCCCTGACGTTTACATCCGTTTCCACCAGCGGCACGCCGAACCGGCTTGAAAACCGGGATTTCACATCAAACCGCCGGGTGTTTGCCAGCAGGTCCGGGCTGAACCGGACCCGGTTTTTTTCAAACAGCAGCACCACGGTGGAGCTGCCGGGCCGGAACAGGCTTTTGGGCTGCCCCTTTTGAATGAACATGCCCGGCTGCAACGGCTGGACCGGTTCATACCGGACCGGGCTGTAACACGCAACGATCCGGCCGATCATCAACGCCACAATCTCCACCATGGCCACCAGTCCCACCCCCGTGCCGTCCGGCACATCCGTGTCAATGACCGTCACCACCCGCCGGTTCTTGGAAAACGGGGTGATGGTTTGCACCACGGCCCCGGGGTTGCAGGAATGGAAACAGCCGTTGATTTCGTAGACATCCTTTACCCTGCCGGACACGGGGGTATGGGTGTAGTGATACTTGTCCGGGGTCAGGCGGAAAACGGCATACTCCCCGTCCCGGAACGTGCGGTGCCACGGCCGGTCCATACCGGTCAGTTCCTCATACTGAAACAGTTTATCTTTGATGCACAGGTGCCGGTTGTCTGTAAAGGAACCGGGCAGGATTCGGGCATCGGCCGGTGAAACAAAGGCCCCGGGGTCATCGGTCATGGGACGGCACTCCCAGTACCGGAGTTTTCGTTCAAAAAACCGCCGGAAGGTATCAAGTTGATTCACCGGCCCGAAAATTTCCCTGGAAGGGATTCCCCTTTGGCTCAAAAATCGGCCGGGATCTGGAATACGAGTGTTCAAAGGCAGGTCAAAGCACAGAAATCCCAGAAGGGCCGACATTCTGGCGGAGATCAGCAGATTGAACATGGCCGGGGCATTTTCCCGGACCGTGGCGTACAGGAAGGCAATGGTCTGATCCGCCACAAGGGTTTCCGTGTGAACCCGGCCCGTGTGCCGGTCAATATACTGGTGTGTTCCCGGGTTCATTCACCCCTCCTGGCTGATGGTTGGCGGGGTGCGGCATGACCGGCCTCCATGTTGACATACAGCATGATCAGAAACAGCAGTTTTTTTATCTGTTCTGCGGGGAGATCATGGGCCATCAACGGATGTTTCACCTGCTTGAGAAACCGGTCCAGGTCTGTATCCGGGAGAATGGTATGGATGATATCCCTGAAAACCGGTTCCCTGAAACCGGCCCACAGATCCATGCCGGAAAATTCACTGATCAGGGTTTTGAACCCTTCGGCCATATGCTGTTTTCGCAGCGTTTCCTGGTAATAGTGTTCGGCATCCCGGTTGAACACGTCTCCGGGACAGGCCATGGGATCCTGTTTTTTCCGGGAGTCCAGAATGCCTTTGACCAGCCGGCCGCACGCGGAGCGGGTGTCCGGGGAATGGATCCGGCCCTGCAGGTCTGCCAGGACCCCATGCAGCCGAAGATCTTCGATCAGGGCGCTGCCGTCTTTTTTCAGCGTGCTGACAAGGGCCAGTTTGTAATCTTTGACTTTGATCCGCGTATATCCCGGATACCGCCGGCTTTTCCGGGTATGGGAAATCCCGGACACGATGGTTTTCAGAAACCGGTTTCGGGTATCGGTCTTCACATAACAGAAGGGCAGGTTCAGGGCCGCACAGAAAAACAGCTGGCGCCGTTCGCTTTCCACGTCCGGGGTGTCAGGAATCATGGCATGGGTCACGTCCCCGTTGAGAACGTATTGATAGGCCAGTGCCGTGATCAGGGTCTGCATGTCTGCGGCGTTGCCCATGTCCGCCTGAACATGTTCAAAAATGCTGTAATACCGGTGTTCGAACCCGGTGTACCCCATGCGGGAGAGTTCCCTGAGACGGATCAGCTGGTACAGGGGCATGCGGGTGTCGAATACGCCCATCTGGGCCAGGTCATGGCCCAGCCGGTCACTGTTGCCGGGACTGCCGTCCAGGCCGGGGCTCTGGTCCGTACTCAACAGCGAAACCAGGTAGTCCACCAGCCGGAAGTCCGGGACAAAATCCCCTTTGAGACCAAAGACCCTGCGGATGAGCCGGTCCAGCCAGACCGGGCCGAAAGGGGTGACCGGACGGCCCAGAATCCGGTTGGCCGCCTTTTTTTTCCATTGCCGCCACAGCATACGCAGATGGGTATAGTCCAGTTCGTGGGGAAGAAACCCCAGGATCTTTTCCGGGTGAAAGTCTTCAAAATTGAGGCGGCAGGGAGAAGCGCTGTAAGTGCCGGGAAACAGGCAAAGAAAGTGTTCCGCGATCTTGATGACCAGATCCCCCAGAAGTTTTTCATGCCCCGGAGTGAACCCGGACCCCGGATCGGACAGAAGCGTTGCCAGTTTTTCGGAACCGATGCTGATATGGGTCCCGTTGTTGGCCAGGCTGATGTTGGAGCTGTTGGGAAGGATCACCAGGTTGGACTGGATGATGCCGGCCTGCCTGAGTTTGGCGATGCCGTTGATCTGGCTTCGGGACAGCACCTCGTGGCACAGTTTCATATAGGCATGTTTTTCTTCACCCCGGTTCCAGCCCGACAGACAGGGACTCATGAACAGGTAGCGGTAAAATGCATCAGACAGGCATTCATTGAGCCGGTGCTGCATGACCGGCGGGGAAGCGGAAAAAAACACCCGCACCTCCTGTCCGGCCTCTTTGAGTCCCAGTTTCTGTTCCGCATACTGGACCAGCAGCTGGGTGAACAGAAACCGGATCAGGGTTTCCGTGGCCAGGGTCCGGCCGATCCCCCGGGACCCGGCCCCGGACCGCACCGGGTGAAAGGAGAATATTTCAGGAGAGGTGTTGTCATTGAGAAAATGGGCCATCATCTGCTCACCGGTCTGTTTGATGCGCGGATGGATCAGAGGGGCCGACCCGATCACATCGGCCAGGGCCAGTTTGAGCAGGTAGGAGACCGGGATGCGGATCATGGGTTCCCCGGCCCGGATGAACCGGAACTGGCCGGCATCGGAACGCAGATCCCCCCCGGGAGATGCTTTGTCCGTCAGAAGATCTGACGCAAACACCTCCCTGGCGTATGAATTGAGACATTTTTCCGGAAACCGGACCCAGGAATTTTCCCAGACATGGTTTTTCCGCTCCAGATACCGTTCCAGGGCCGTGATCGTTTTCCGGGATGTGTCCCCGGCTTCGGCCCTGCGCACCATGTTCTTGAAAAAATTGGCGGATTCGATGGTGATGGGCAGATCCACATCCGCACGCTTTCCCAGAACCACGGCCTGGAACTCATTTTCCGCACCTGCCGTGACATCCCGGAAAGAAAACGGCAGGGATTGAACAAAATTTTCCTTAGACCCGGGCCTGATTTCCAGGGCATGGTGCAGAAACGTCAGGTCGACCCGGGTCCCGGCATCGGGTGCCGGCATGGGCTGGGTCGGTGTGGTTGCCTGTGCGGGGGGCATGGCGGATTGGATCCTCCCTCAATATTCGGTTTGCGAGTTTTCGAAGGGATTGTCCGCCTCAAGTGTTGGGAATCAATTACCTGGATGATAGAATTGTGTTCAACTCAGTATTTTTCGATAAACGCTTCCACATCGTACAGGTCCCTGAATCCCTGTTCCAGCTTTTCCCGGGGCCAGTCCCAGAACCGGATCTCCAGGAGCCGGTCGATGATTCGGTCGGAAAACCGTTTTTTGATGGGTTTGGCAGGGGAACCGGCCGCAATCTCATAGGGCCCCACGGGCCGGTTCCGGGTGACCACGGACCCGGCCGCCACCACAGCCCCGTCGGCGATTTCTGCCCCGGGCATCACATAGACCCCGTGGCCCAGCCACACATCATGGCCGATGGTCACGGCATCCTGTCGGCGCCATTCAAAGAACGCGTCATCATCCTGGTCGGCAAACCCGTACTGCCGGCACCGGTAGGTGCAGTGGCTCTGGGTGACCCGCTGGTAGG
>JAABTU010000085.1 GCA_011389715.1 Desulfotignum sp. | reverse complement strand
CGGTATCGCCTCACAGGTACTGGGTCTGGAAAAACAGATCGGTACCATTGAAAAGGGGAAATTCGCCGACCTGGTGCTGGTGAAAGACAATCCACTGGATGACATCGATCTGCTCAATGAAGCAGATGCCATTATAAGTGTCATGAAAGACGGCAGATTCATAGATATTGGTCAAAAAAACGGTTGAGATCGTGCAAACAAAAGGAGGCATTACGATGCAAAAACAGAATGTAAAGCGGTTCGGGCGGGTTCTTACATGGGGTGTCATTGCGGGCATTTTTCTTTTCTGGCTGGTGCTGCCGGCAGGTGCAGCCCAGATCAAGGAGTTGAAGATCGGTATCGGTGTAGACGCAGACACCCTCAATCCCCAGGAACAGACCACCACCCGGGAAACCATGCTCAGAACCGGTGAAATCGACATCTGTTATAAACCGCTGCCCTCAAACGTGGCATCCCTCGACAAGATGGACGACATCACCGTGGAAATGCCGTTGAGTACCCGGACAATTTTTATGGGGCTCAATACCCAAAAAGGAGTGACCACCAATAAAAAAGTCCGCCAGGCATTCAACTATGCCGTGGATAAAAAAGCCATTGTGGAACGGATTCTTTTCAATACAGCCGAGCCCATGGACGGCCCGGTATCCCCCAAAGTGTTCGGATATATGAAAATGGATCACCAGTATGACTATGATCCTGACAAGGCCAGGCAACTGCTCAAAGAGGCCGGGTTTGATTTTTCTAAAACCATCAGCATGCGGACCCCCAACGGCAGGTATCTGTTCGACAAACAGGTGTCAGAGGTGGTCCAGGCGTATCTCCAGGCCATCGGCGTTAAAGTGGAACTGCGAACCTATGATTGGCCAACCTATGTGGCAGGATTGTTGAAACCCATTGAAGAAAGTGAACTGGAAGTTTTTCTTCTCGGCTGGGGGCCTTTGTTCCTGGATGCGGATATGGGGCTTTACGGCCAGTTCACCACCGAAGTCAATCCACCCAAGGGGCTGGGGTCTGCATTTTACTCCAATCCCGTGTATGACGATATTATGAAAGCCTCCAGAAGAGCCCAGGATGTAAAAGAGCGGCTTGCTCTGCTTAAAGAGGCTTCGGAAATGGTGTGGGATGACTGTCCCTGGATCTGGCTCCATGTGGAAAAATTTGTTCTGGCCTATTCCAGCAAAATAAAGAATCTGGCAGTTACGCCCACGGAAAAATTTTTCCCCACTTATATCACCATGGAATAATGATCAGGCATGGTCCATTTCCTGATCAAACGGTTGCTGTCAATTATTCCTGTACTTCTGGGGATTTCCCTGCTGCTTTTTTTCATGCTCAGGATGCTCCCCGGAGACCCTGCCCAGGTACTGGCAGGTCAGATGGCTTCGCCGGAAGATATACAGGTCATCCGGATTCAGTTGGGACTGGATCAACCGCTTTATATCCAGTATGCGGCTTTTTTAAAGCGGTTGGTCCATCTGGACCTGGGGGTTTCGGCCCGGACCCAGAACCCGGTCATCCAGGAAATATGGGCCCGGCTGCCCAATACCATTCTGCTGGCACTGTGCGCCATTACCCTGGCTTGTGTTCTGGGCATCCCTGCCGGGGTGGTGGCGGCCATTCGGCCCTATTCATGGTTAGATTATCTGGTGACCCTGGCCTCGCTGTTCGGAATCTCCATGCCGGTTTTCTGGCTGGGACTCATGCTTATGATGCTGTTTTCCATCACCCTGCAGTGGCTGCCGGCCGGCGGTATCGGTACCTGGAAACACCTGGTTCTGCCCTCCATCACCCTGGCCTCTTTTGTGGTGGCATTTATAGCCAGGATGACCCGGTCCTGCATGCTGGAGGTCCTGTCCCAGGACTATGTGACCACAGCCCGGTCCAAGGGATTGAAAGAAAAAGTGATCATTATCAAGCATGCCCTGAAAAATGCTCTTATTCCCATCATCACGGTGGTGGGACTGCAGTTCGGGCTGCTTTTAGGGGGGGCGGTATTGACCGAAACCGTATTTGCCTGGCCCGGCCTGGGCCGTTTGATTGTGGATTCCATCCTTGCCAGAGATTACGCCATGATCCAGGGCAGCATATTGATTTTCGGGCTGCTGTATACACTGGTGAATCTTCTGGTTGACATGCTCTATGCCTTTGTTGATCCCCGGGTGCGGTATGACTGATGAGAAAGATGTGGATATGGCGCCGGGATCAGAAGAAAATACCGCCTCCGGCAGCCGGGGATGGGCCAAACTGAAACGAAACAGGGCCGCGCTGGCCGGCGGTATTCTGCTGTTGATCTACCTGTTGTGTGCCCTGGGGGCACCGGTTCTGTTCAGGGGTGATCCATCGGCCCCTGATCTTATGAATTCGCTTTCTCCGCCATCGACTGCTCATCTTCTGGGAACTGATGAACTGGGCCGCTCCATTCTGGGCCGGATACTTTATGGTGCCAGGGTATCATTGCTGATTGCCGTGGGGGTTGTGGGCGTGGGCCTTGTGATCGGGGTGCCAGTGGGCCTTGTCTCCGGCTATTACGGCGGGAAAACCGATTTTATCATCCAGCGGTTCACAGACATGATGCTGGCGTTCCCCGGGTTTCTGCTGGCCCTGGCCCTGGTGGCCATCCTCGGGGTCGGGTTGAAAAACACTGTGATATCCATTGGAATCAGCATGATACCGTTGTATATCAGGCTGGTGAGAGGGTGTGTGCTGACGGTCAAAGAAGAGGTGTATGTGGAGGCGGCCAGGGCCTGCGGAACCAGAGATCTGAACATTATCAGACACCATATTCTGCCCAATGTGCTTGCCCCCATCATCATCCAGACCAGCCTGGGCATGGGAACCGCCATATTGTTTGCCGCCGGCCTGGGATTTCTGGGGATCGGGGTGCAGCCGCCCACACCGGAATGGGGCTCCATGCTGGGATCTGCACGGGCTTATATGATGGGCAAACCACATGTGGCAACATTCCCCGGCATTGCAATTTTTCTGGCGGTTTTGAGTTTCAACCTGCTGGGAGACGGTCTCAGGGATGCCTTTGACCCGCGGAGCCGGATATGAATAGATCAGAGCCTCCCCTGCTCAGTGTCAGGAACATGATAACCAGTTTTCATACCCATGACGGCATTGTCAATGCAGTGAATGGTGTTGATTTTGATATTTTCCCGGGAGAGACGTTGGGCCTTGTAGGAGAAAGCGGGTGCGGCAAAAGTGTGACTGCCATGTCAGTGCTCAGGCTTTTGAATCCATCCACCGCGACCACCCTGGGTGAGGTGATTTTCAAAGGGAAAAACCTGCTGGACATGACCCCTGAAAAAATGCGGATGATCCGGGGCAGTGAGATTTCCATGATTTTCCAGGAACCCATGACATCATTAAACCCGATTTTGACAGTCGGGGAACAGATTGCAGAAAGTTTGCGCCTGCATGAAAAACTGGATCAGGAAAAAGCATGGGAAAAAACGGTTCAAATGCTCAAGTTGGTACAGATCCCTTCCCCGGAGATCCGGGCAGGTCAGTACCCCCACAAACTGTCCGGGGGCATGCGCCAGCGGGCCATGATCGCCATGGCCCTGTGCTGCAATCCCTGTCTGGTGTTTGCCGATGAACCCACCACTGCCCTGGATGTGACTATTCAGGCCCAGATCATCCGGCTTCTGGATCATTTGAAAAAAGGGTCCAACATGTCGGTGATCCTGATTACCCATGATCTGGGGGTGATTGCCCGGATGGCCGCCCGGGTGGTGGTGATGTATGCTGGAAAAGTGGTGGAGGAAGCGCCGGTGGTGCCGCTGTTTCATGATCCAAAGCATCCCTATACCAGAGGATTGCTGAACTCCATTCCGGTTTTGAAAAATGACGGCCAGACACGGCTCACTGAAATTCCCGGCATTGTTCCCAATCTGCTGCATATGCCCCGGGGGTGCAGTTTTCATCCCCGATGCAGCCGGGTAATGGATATCTGTACAAAAAAATCCCCGCCCATGGTCCATTTTATGGAAAACAGGCGGGCTGCCTGCTGGCTGGTGTCAGATGAATGAAAAAACCGCCCCCGGGCCTGTTCTGGAAGTCACGAATCTAAAAAAATATTATCCTGTGAAAAAAGGGTTTTTCCAGAGAACCGTCAACCATGTCAAGGCGGTTGACGGGGTGAGTTTTTATCTGAATGCAGGAGAAACCCTGGGGCTTGTGGGGGAAAGCGGATGCGGCAAAACAACGGTGGGCCGCTGCGTTTTGCGGCTGACCAACCCCACAGCCGGTGATATCGTTTTCAAGGGAAAAAACCTGGCCCATATGGACACAGAAACTCTGAGACAGGTCCGGACATCGCTTCAGATTATTTTCCAGGATCCGTTTTCATCCTTGAACCCCAGAATGAATGTGGCAACGATCATTGCTGAACCCATAAAAAATTTTCAGCGCCTGTCAAACAAAGCATGCCGGGGGAAAGTGGCGGAACTCATGGACCGGGTAGGGCTGCGGCCTTCCCAGATGTACCGGTATCCCCATGAATTTTCAGGGGGCCAGCGCCAGCGCATCGGCATTGCCAGGGCCCTGGCCTCCAATCCGGATGTGATTGTCTGTGACGAAGCCGTTTCTGCGCTGGATGTTTCCATCCAGGCCCAGATTGTCAACCTGCTCAAGGACCTTCAGACAGAACTCAACCTGGCATATCTGTTCATCGCCCATGATTTGAGCGTGGTGGAATATATTTCCCGGAGGATAGCCGTGATGTACCTGGGCCATATTGTGGAGCTGGCGTCAAGCAGAGAACTCAATGACAATCCCCTGCATCCCTATACCAAAGCATTGCTGTCCGCTGTTCCCATTCCCGATCCCCTGGCAGCCCAGGATCAGGAGATCATTCTGACCGGGGATGTGCCAAGCCCGCTTGATCCGCCGGAAGGGTGCACGTTTCATCCCAGGTGCCCCATGGCCATGGAAAAATGCCGGACAATACCGGCTTACCATGAAATCAGTCCGGACCACTGGGTTGCCTGTCACCTTTATCCAAAATCGTGAATTGAAAGGATATGTCATGACCGATATCACCGCACTGGTTGCCCGGGAGACCGACCGGTTATCAACCATTCGCCAGGCCCTTCATCAAATACCGGAAACAGGGTTTGCAGAAAAGAAAACAGCCCGGTTTGTGGCGGAACAGCTTTACGGCATCCCGGACATCCAGGTGACCACCGGGATTGCCGAAACCGGTGTGCTGGGGCTTTTGAAAACCGGCAGGCCCGGAAAAACCCTGTTGATCCGGGCGGATATGGATGCATTGCCCATATCTGAAGAAACCGGGCTGGCCTTTGCCTCCACCCATGACAATGCCATGCACGCCTGCGGTCATGACGGCAACATGGCCATGGCCCTCACCACCGCCCGGATACTTTCCACGATCAAAGACAGGTTTTCCGGAAAAATCAAGTTCATGTTCCAGCCAGCGGAAGAGTGGCCAGGCGGAGCAAAACCCATGATCGAAGCCGGTATACTGCAGGATCCGCCCGTGGATTTTGCCGTGGCCTGTCATCTGTGGCCGGGGTTGCCTTCCGGTACACTGGGGGTGAAATCCGGGGTGCTCATGGCTGCCACCACGGTGTTTGAAATTGAAATCACCGGAAGAGGGGGCCATGGTGCCATGCCCCACCAATGCATCGATGCCCTGGATACAGCCGCCCAGGTGGTGAATGCCCTGCAGCGGGTAGTGAGCCGCAAGCTCAATCCCTTAACCCCTTCGGTGGTTACTGTGGGGTCTTTGCATGCCGGATCAGCCCCCAATACCATCCCTGGAAAAGCAGTGCTCACCGGTACCACCAGAACCTATGATAAAACCGTGTGGCTCAATTTTCACAATATTCTGGAACCTATCGTCAAAGGGGTGTGTGATGCCATGGGCGCTTCGTATAAATTTACGATTACCCCCGGGTACCCGCCCCTGGAAAATGACCCGGACATGGCCGACATCATGAAAAAAAGCATGTGCAAGGTGGTGGGGCCGGACCGGATCATGGAACCGGAATCCACCATGGGCGGAGAAGACATGGCCTTTGTCTTTGAAAAAACAAAGGGGTGTTATTTTTTTGTTGGGTCGGGATATGACGGGTGCGCGCCATTGCACAATTCAACATTTGATTTTGATGAATCCATATTGCAGCCGGGGGTTGAAACCCAGGTGCGGTTTGCCCTGGATCTGTTGTCTGGTTGCGGTTCATGTGTTTCTTTGACGTCTAATTCTGTTATCAGATAAGTGAAACAGGCAAATGTGAATTGTAAAATTCCGCCTGCATTTCGTGTGTAAATAATTCATATTTTATATTTTTTTTTGACCGCATATGAAACACGTGCTATGATACGTATCATTTTCAGGAGATGTGTATCATGCAAAAAAAACTCACTGTGACCATAGACGAGGAAGTTTATGAAGGATTGCGGACCGTGATCGGTCCGGGAAAAATCAGCCGGTTTATTGAAACACTCGTGCGACCACATGTGGTTAAAAAAGATATGTATGCCGCATATAAGGAAATGGCTGCTGACACCATCAGGGAATCTGAGGCCATGGAATGGGCAGAAGGAACCATGGGAGGGTTCGCTGATGATGAGAGGTGATGTATGGTGGGTCAATTTTGACCCTTCCAACGGGGGAGAGATCCGAAAACAGAGGCCAGCGATCATCGTAAGCAATGATGCCGCCAATCATTTTCTAAACAGGGTCCAGGTAGTGCCCATTACAAGCAATATTGATAAACTGTACCCCAGTGAAGCATATGTGTACTTTCGTGGAAAGAAATCCAAAGCCATGG
>JAABTU010000084.1 GCA_011389715.1 Desulfotignum sp. | reverse complement strand
TGTGCCGGAATCTGGGACTCGGGGTCGTGGCTGAAGGCATTGAGCGCAAAACCCAGTTCAATCTTTTAAAAGAGCTGAATTGCGAAAAAATACAGGGGTTTTATTTTTCCAGACCGGTTGATAAAAACAAGGCTGCGCATTTGATAAAAAACGGGGTCACAATTTCTGAATAAATGATTTTATAAGCTGTCTGGCAGCCTCAAACTGGTATATTTCTATCTGGTCTTCAAGCTTTTGTGACAGGTCTGTAAAATCGGTATCCTGAACATGGCTGTTGAGATATTCCTTGAACCGGTCAAATGATATTTTTGATTCTGCAGGATCGAATTCAGCCAGATTTGCATCCAGCGCTTCAAGCAGGGTACGCATCTTTTCAGGATCATTTTTCTGGTCAGGGTGGTGAGAAGAGTTTTGTGTCCTGGTATCTGCCTGCAGGTTTTCCAGGGATTTTTTTACTTCTAAAAACCGTTGTTCAACCTGAAAGATATAATTGTTTATCTGGCCAGCATCTTTGGCATCAATGGCTTTTTCCAGAGATTGTGATGCAGCAAAAAGATCTTTTGCCGCAAGATTGCCGGCTGAACCTTTAAGGGAGTGGTTTTCTTCCCGTGCCTGTTTCAGATTATTCTGACAAACCAGGTCTTTTATCCGGGCCGGTACCGGTGCAAGATCCCGGCAGAACCGGTTAAGAATGTCTGTGTACCTTTCCAGGCTGCAGCCCATGCGGGCCATTCCCTCGTCAACATCAATTCCTGCCGATCTAATGGTTTCCATCTGGATCATTCTGGCATGGTTCATGGGCAGCGGCGGTTTTGGGGGATCAGAAACAACGGCGACATCCGGGATATATTTTTTGAGCACCTTATACAGCTTGAGTCTGTCAATGGGCTTGGAAATATAGTCATCCATGCCGGCTGCAATACATTTTTCGCGGTCTCCCCGCATGGCATGGGCAGTCATGGCAATGATGGGCAGATCTTTTCTGCCAAGGTCTCTGCGGATTCTGGCAGTTGCTTCCAGACCATCCATTTGCGGCATCTGCACATCCATCAATACAACATCAAAGTCTTGGGTTTTTATTTTTTCCATGGCCTCAAGGCCGTTGACCGCTGTTTGAACATGCATGCCGGCAAGGGTAAGGATTTCAACAGCCACCATCTGGTTGATGGGGTTGTCTTCAGCAAGCAGAATCCTGGCATCTGATGCGTAGTTATACACATTTTGCAGATCAGATTGTGATGAGAAAACAGCCTGGTGTCCAAAAGATTCCATGATGGTATCCAGTAAATGGGAAGGCCTGACCGGTTTCTCCAGAAAACGGAAAGATTTTTCAGATGAAGACAAAGATTTTTTTCCAGGGGTGGGGCAGGTTCCCATTAATATTACAGGGATTTTTTCGGATAATGTGCTTTTTTGAACCTTTTCAGCAAGTGATTTTCCGTCCATATCCGGCAGATCATTATCCGCAATGAGCAGATCAAACGGCTGGGATGGATCTTGTTCTGCAAGCAGTGACAATGCATTTTGTGCAGAATCTGTGACATGGGGGTAAAAATTAAAAGAGACAAGCATCTGGTTCAACACATGCTGTGTGGATGGGTTTGCCTCTGCCACCAGTATTTTCATGCCTTTCAGGGCGGGGGGAAATTTGTGGTGTCGGTTTTTTATGGGGATCCCTTTTTTCAGCCTGATCACAAAAGAAAAAAGGCTTCCTTTGCCTGGCATGCTTTCAACGGTGATTTTGCCGTGCATCATGGATATTATTTTATTGCAGATGGCCAGTCCCAGCCCGGTTCCCCCGTATTTTCTGGTGGTGGAGCTGTCTGCCTGGGCAAAGGCTTCAAAAAGGGTCTGCTGGTTTTTTTTATCAATGCCGATGCCTGTGTCTTTTACACCAAAATACAAGGTGACGTCCTCATCGGTTTGATCAACAGTCTGGATGATAATGCAGACCTCTCCTTTTTCAGTAAATTTGACTGCATTGGATGTTAAATTTACAATAACCTGCTGCAACCGCAAGGGATCTCCCACTAATTCAGTGGGAACATCCGGTGCAATATCAATAACCAGTTCAAGGTGCTTTTTGCGCAGATCATCAATAAAAAGATCAGTGACATTATTAATAATATCTCTTAACTGAAAAGGAATACTTTCAATATCCAGTTTTCCGGCTTCGATTTTTGAAAAATCCAGGATTTCATTTATTATCCCAAGCAGGGATTTTGCTGAAGAATTGATTATTGAAACATATTCCAACCGCTGCTTCGGTGTGAGATCCGGGTTTTTTGCCAAATCAGACATACCGATGATGGCATTCATGGGTGTCCGGATTTCATGGCTCATGTTGGCAAGGAAACTGCTTTTGGCTTTGGTGGATTCATCAGCCGTCTCCTTGGCTTTCTGGAGTTCACTGTTGGCGGTTTTAAGCTCCTGAGTGCGCTCCTCCACCCGGGTTTCAAGTTCGTTGTGAATTTTGCGCAATTCCTGTTCAACACGCTTGCGTTCAACAATTTCTACTTTAAGGTCCTTGTTGGCATGGGCCAGCATTTCTGTTCGTTCCTTTACCCTGTCTTCGAGCAGCTGGTTGGCCTCATGGGTTTTTTGCTGCTCTTTTTCAAGGAGCCGCGCAAGATAAAAATCTCTGCGGGCAGCGTATTCTATGGAATAGCAGGAAAACATGCCAATGATATTTGCACTGATAAAAAAGAAATTGTTATTAATGAGAATGGGCAGAGGCGTGGAACTGATGACTGTGGCACCGATTTCATAACAGATGACAATAAACCATCCTGATATGGTTGCCCAGATGAACCGCGCCCGTATGAATGAGTAACCGAAAATAAAAATCAGCATCAATCCGGCATAATATGAATAGTTTATGGGGGGCGGGGCGATGATTATCATGGTGACAATCCCCAGCCCGGCCAGTATGACAACAAAGGCAAGGGAAAACTGCATGTATTTTTTGTAGCCGGCGGAAAATGACAGCAAAAGCACCAGAGCTGTCACAGGAAAGAAAATGGCATACCGGATAAACCACAGTTTGTTTCTCATCTCCGGCATCAACTGGGCATCAAGGATACCAAAAAATGAATAAAAAACAATAGCTATAAAAAGCGATATCCTTACCTGATTGATATATTTTGTATGGTAGTCGTCTAAAAATTCTTTTTCCAGGGCACCGGAGTCATCACGAAAGGACAAGGTAAGTAGTGTCAGCTGCATGCCTGATGGATTAAAAATGGAATGGGCCAATTTTTTTTTAAAATCAGATCCCATATGCCATATTTTCACAATTGTCTGCAGATTGGGGTAACAGCAACAACAGCATTGCCTTCAGCCTTTTGAGACAAATTCTTTTCCGCATTTCAAATGCAGAAACAGGTTCACGCCTTCAGGTTCCTGGCCTATGCGGATGTCTGATTCTTTGAAGTTGCAGGCCATGGCCAGTGCAGCGAGTTGTTCAGGGGTTCTGTGAATCAACCGCCAGTCTCCGATTACCTCCATATAGGCCTGGGTCGGATTGTTTGTTGAAAAATTTCCGATGACCATTTCTCCGTCATCTCCAAGCAAGGGAGATAGATGGTTTAAGAGGAAAATAAATTTTTTGTCATTGAGGTAGTCAAATAACCCGGCTGACCATATCATGCGGTATTTTTTATCTGAGGTAAAATCAAAGGCGTTTGTATGAAGAAAGGCAATCTTATGCAGAAAATCTTTGCACAGATTTTTTGCATAGGAGATCGCAAGTGGATCAAATTCCACATTGTCAACCAGGATGCTGCTGTTGTTTTTTCGGGAAAAAAAATCAAACAGGTCCCTTGCAGGCCCGCTGGCAATATTTAATACCCTTTTTTCAGTGTCATCCAGATCATCAAGGTGGTGCAAAAGATTAAGAAAATATTTTTTTCTGTTTCTTACTGCCAAAGGGGCTTTTTGGAGCTGGAAAAAAAGATCCCATTTTCTCAGGTCCGGATCATTGGATGTGTGCTCAAGATAAATTTTTTCAATGATCTCATAATCTCCTGGATATCCATGGGGCTTGTTGAAGACAAAACCCTGAAGCGTCAATATGGAAAGTGCTTCTCCCATTTTTTTCCGCAGCAGATCAAGATCATTTTTGTGTAATGTGCCATTCCTCATTTCCTGGTGAATCTGTGTGAGCCAGTCGGTAAATTCATGATATTCTGAAGAATCAGGGCCTCCTTTTGCTACCATTTCTTCAATAAACGCAATATAATGTTTCATGGAAAATTCGCTCCAGATGGATAAAAGGTGCCGTTGATTTCAAAATTCTTTGTTTGTATTTTAATGGGATCTCTCAATCTCAAATATCAAAAAGTCCAGTAAATTCCAGTTCTAAAGCAATTTTATAACGTAAATTACATAAATCAATACCACCTGTCAAACGATATAAGCAGTATTACATTATCCGCATGCTTTTTTCAGGCAGTCGCCTTGATTTGAATTTAATTGACAAAATTTGTTTCCAGATGTTATCCATAAACCATAATCTTATGGAAAGAATGCAGCCGAGACCAATTATTAGACCTGATGAGGTTCTTTAATGGAAGATAAAAATGATCGGCGGACCACAGAAGACCGCCGTAAATCCCCCAATGAGAGGGCTGAAAAATTTATAAAGTATTTTCTTCCGGAAGAAGAGGAAAAACGAAGCGGCAGAGATCGCCGCAAGCCGGATCCTGACAGGGAATAATTCAGCTTTCGGAGTTGGCTGACCCCGTTCATCATCGCTGAAGCCCGAAAGTTGAAGGAATATTATTTTTTCAGGGCTTTTTCACAGTACCACCAGCCCCTGATTGCCATATTGGGACAGCAGTTTTTGAAAATCCTGGGCACAGTCAGTTTTTATCAGTATTTCATGAATAACCTGCTCTCCATAATCAGTTTCACTGATTTTTGCATCAACCCGGCTTATCTGGTTCAAAAAAGCATCATTGCATTCATAGGGGATCTGAACCCGTACCTGGAAAGCTTTGATCAACCGAACTTTTTTTGCGGCATCAAGGGCAGCGGCAACCGCACCTGAATAGGCCTGGATCAATCCCCTTATCCCCAGCTTCACACCGCCATAGTGCCGGGTCACCACCACCGCCACCCGGGTCATGTTGCGGGATGCCAGTACATTGAGCATGGGCCTGCCGGCAGTGCCTGAAGGCTCGCCTGCATCGGAACTATGATAAACCTGGCCGGCATCTCCCACAATATAGGCCCAGCAGTTATGGGTGGCGGTTTTGTTTTCTTTTGAAATTTTTGAAATGAAATCCTTGGCCGCCGCAATGGAAACGGCATGGGACAGGTGGCAGATAAACAAAGACCGTTTGATTTTAAGCTGTGCGGTATAGGTTCCTTTTTCTGCTGATCCTGCAATGGAGTAAAATTGCTTTTCAGGTGCCATGCTGTTTTTTGTCCGGTGTCCTGGTTGTCACAATTACCATTTGGGTGGTGTGGTTTTCCATTCAATCTTGAAAATTTATCAGAAATGGGTTATACACTGCCCGTTATGAAAATTTCCATTATCCATCTATATTATTGCATGTTGCCCAGGATTTTCCCATGAGAATTGTAACCCGGCCTGATTTTGACGGTATTGTCTGCGCAGTGCTGCTGCGTGAAGCACTGCATATTGATACGGACATATACTGGGTGGAACCCAATGAGGTCCAGAAAAAAGAGGCAGACATAAAAGCCGGTGATATTCTGGCCAATCTGCCCCATGACCCCAGATGTTCCCTGTGGTTTGACCACCATGTTTCCAACACCCCCGACCAGGTGTTTGAAGGAGCACATGAGATTGTCCCTTCAGCCGCCGGCGTTGTCCATAAATACTATAAGGCATCCGGACAGCTGGACAACCGGTTTGATGACCTGGTCTTTCACACCGATATTATCGATTCCGCCAGCCTCACCAGGGACCAGGTGCTGCATCCGGAAGTATATCCCCATATCCTTTTGTCCATGACCATCAAAAACCGGGACAACACAGACACAGCCTATTGGAACCATCTGGTGGGGATGCTCAGGACCCGGGATATTGCAGCCATCATGGCTGATCCCACAGTCAAATCGCGCTGTGAAGCCGTTATTCAGGAAAACACGGTGTATGCCTGTTATCTCAAGGATCATACCCGCATCCAGGGCCGGATATCCATTACCGATTTCAGGGGCCTGGATCCTGTGCCGTCGGGAAACCGGTTTCTGACCTACTGCCTTTTTCCCGAAACCGTTGCCAGCGTCAAACTCCGGTATACCGAACCGGAAAAGACCCATGTGCTGGTGAGTATCGGCCACAGCATTTTCAACCGAAACTGCCGGGTGAATGTGGGAAACCTGCTGGCACGCTACGGCGGCGGGGGGCATGCTGGTGCCGGCGGCTGCACCCTGAAGATGGAAGATGCCCAGCAGAAAATTGATGAGATCATACAGGTCCTGGAGGTCAATGCGCCTGTTGTTTAGCTGATCCGGTTTTTTTTATTTCCCGGAGATCGAAATACCGGCCCGGATAAATCGGCTCATTCTCCGGACAAAATCATCAAAGTCAAATCATCTGTCCGGGGGACAAGATGCTCAGCGCAGCGCTTTTTTATCCAGTTTATCTGGTCATCCAACTGCATTTTTTTTGACTGAATCAACCACTTTAAAAAACCATCAAAGTCAAGTCTTTTATCAATGTTGCAAGATTTTTTCTTTGTAATCCGGCCTTCCGTGAATCCATCCGTATAGAGATATAACCGGCTGTCAGCAAGAGAAAATTTTCTGACAGAATGCACCGCATCCGGTATGA
>JAABTU010000083.1 GCA_011389715.1 Desulfotignum sp. | reverse complement strand
CTTACAGGTCGCACTGTCAGTGAGCCACACCGAGTCGATAAATGCCCATTTCAGAAACGGGGGGACAAATTTGAGCAGAAATGCCAGCACAACCAGGGTGAGTATGGAATTGAAAATACCGTTAAAAAGGTTTTCCTTAAGCCAGCCAATCACCCCCCGATGGACTACAGGGGGCTTCATTCTGTCGATGGCTTCTTTGTCGATGGCTACAATACCCATGGGCTTATCTTTCCACAAGTTTGGATTTTTTGTTGTACCAGTTCATGAACAGCGAGGTGGAAATACTGAAAATCAGATAGCATCCCATGATCATGGCCACCCCTTCAATGGACTGGCCGGTCTGGTTGATGGTGGTGTTGGCCACGGAAACAAAATCCGGGAAACCGATGGCAATGGCCAGAGAGGAGTTCTTGGTCAGATTGAGCATCTGGCTGGTCAAAGGCGGAATAATGATGCGCAGGGCCTGGGGCAGGATCACCAGGTTCAGGATATGGTTTTTTTTCAGGCCGATGGACATGGCCGCCTCGGTCTGGCCCCGGCTCACCGCCTGGATCCCGGCCCGGACCGCTTCCGCCACAAATGCGGAGGTGTAGATCACCAGTCCCAGCAAAAGGGCGATGAATTCCGGGGAAAGCATGATGCCCCCGGTAAAGTTGAACCCGGTGAGTGACGGCACATCCATTTTTGCGGGCATGCCGAAAAGTAACCACACAACCGTGGGCAGGCCCAAAGAAAACAGGGCAAATGACCACAGCACCGGAAAATCCTTGCCCGTGTCGAACTTTCTTTTTTTGGCCCAGGATTTGATGCAAAAGGAGATGACAAGTCCCAGAATCAGGGCCAGCACCATATAAAAATGGGCCGGGTGAGATGCAGGAACAGCCAGGGCCACCCCCCGGTTGCAGATGAACAGCCCGGCAAAGGGGTGCAGGGCCTGTCTGGGGGCGGGAAAGGTTTCATAAAACAGGGCATACCAGAAAAACAGCTGCAGCAGCACCGGGATGTTCTGCATCACCTCGATGTAGATCATGGCCATTTTTCTCACCAGCCAGTTGGTGGACAGCCGGGCCATCCCCACAAACAGCCCGATGATCAGGCACAGGACAATGCCGATAAACGACACCTTCAGGGTGTTGAGCGCCCCCACCATCAGGGCCCTGCCATAGGAGTCTGAAGCAGAATATGGAATGACACTTTCACCGATTTCAAAGGCTGCCTCGGATTGTAAAAACCCGAATCCCGAGGCAATGGACTGCTTTTCAAGGTTGGACACGGTGTTGCCCACCAGGTACCAGGCCAGCAGCCCCACCAGCAGAAAAGTCAACACCTGGTATCCGATGGCCCTTTTTCCCGGATCCAGCCAGAACGGTACTTTGTCTTCTGAGATGTGTGTCACCATGGCAAGGGAATGTCTTTGGGGTTGTTGTAACAGGGTGCCCGGATCTCCAGCAGAAATCCAGTGAAAATCAGGGCACCCCGGTTTCAGGGTAAGTCAGGTTATCTGAGGGGTGATGCGTACATCAACCCGCCGTCTGTCCACAGGGCGTTGAGTCCGCGGGGGAGTCCAAGGGGGGTGTCAGGTCCGACGTTGCGTTCATATATCTCGCCGTAGTTGCCCACCTGTTTAACGATGTTATAGGCCCATTTGTCGTCCAGGCCCAGCAGTTCTCCCAATCCCGGGGTGACCCCTAAGAACCGTTTGATGCCGGGATTGTTGGATTTCAGCATCTTGTCGATGTTTTTGGAGGTGATGCCGAACTCTTCCGCCTGGATCAGTGCCATCATGGTCCAGTTGACAATGTCATACCACTGGTCATCCCCGTGCCGCACAACCGGGGCAAGGGGTTCTTTGGAAATGACTTCCGGCAGCAGCTCATAATCCGCCGGATTGGGGGCCACGGATCTCTGGGCAGCCAGCTGGGACATATCCGATGTCAGGGTGTCACACCGGCCGGCAAAAAACGCCTTGTTGAGTTCAGCCGTGTTTTCGATGACCACAGGGTTCCATTGCATGTTGTTGGCCCTGAAATAATCTGCTGCATTCATCTCCGTGGTGGTGCCGGGCAGTACACAAACAGTGGCACCCTCCAGTTCTTTGGCGCTTTTCACCCCGAGGGCCTTTGGTATCAGAAATCCCTGGCCGTCGTAATAGTTGGGCTGGGCAAAATTGAGGCCGGATTTGGTTTCCCGGGACAGGGTCTGGGTGGTGTTCCGGCACAGCACGTCGATCTCTTTGGACTGGAGTGCCGGCAGGCGCTGGACAGCGGTGAGTGCGGAAAATTTCACCCGGGATGCATCGCCGAATACGGCAGCTGCAACCGCTTTGGCTGTATCCACATCCAGCCCTTTCCACACGCCTTTGTCATCCGGCATACTGAAGCCGAATACCCCGCCGTTGACACCGACTTTGATATAACCCCTGGCCTTGACATCCTCCAGGGTACCGGCCATGGCCATGGCAGCCATGGCTACAAAACTGATACAGGCAACAAAAATTTTACAGGTTTTCATGAATACAGCCTCCTTGTCTATTGGTTAACATCTTGGTAAATGTGCTAAGAACCAATCTATTTATTAGCATACCACAAAGATTTATCAAGATTTTTTCCCCCATGGCAACCATTTTCTTTTTCCGGTAAAAAAACCGTAAAATCCTGGACTGCCTGTTGTAGACGGAACAAGAAAAGAGTAAAGTAACTGCATGATAAAAATTGCAAAAATTTTCAGGGAACCTGTCAATGCCATCTCCCATATGGCCGGCAGCCTGGCTTCCATTGCCGCCCTCACCCTGATGGTGGTGTTTGCCGCCATCAAAGCAGATGCCTGGCATGTGGTTTCCTTTGCTGTTTTCGGCGCCACCCTGGTTTTCATGTATACAGCCAGTTTTCTGTACCACGGACTGCGCCTGTCGGAAAAAACCCTTGAGATATTCCGCCGCATCGACCATATCATGATTTTTGTGGTCATTGCCGGATCATACACCCCGTTGTGCCTGGTCCCGCTGCGCGGACCCTGGGGCTGGACCCTGTTCGGCACCATCTGGGCCATCGCCCTGGCAGGCATTGTGCTCAAACTGTTCTGGATGCACCTTCCCCGGTGGATCTCCACCTTTATCTACCTGGGCATGGGCTGGCTGTGCGTGGCTGCCATATACCCCCTGGCGCAGATCCTGGGGCCGGCCCCCCTTGCATGGCTTGCCCTTGGCGGCATTTTCTACAGCACAGGCGCCCTGGTATATTCCGTGAAAAAACCCGACCCCTTCCCCGGCATCTTCGGATTCCACGAAATCTGGCACATCTTTGTCCTCCTGGGCAGCGCCTCCCACTTCTGGCTGGTCTTCAGGCATCTGATGTACATGTAATTCGGGGGGTGACATTTGCCCCTGGTATGCTTATGGTAGAAAAAGCACAATGATAAAAAGGAGCGTTTCATGCAGATTTCCGGTGTCCATAAGCTGACCGACATGCGCCATTTGAACCTGTTTTCCGTAGATTACCAGGACAAAAAAGGCAAAGACAAGACCTGGACCTATGCCTCCCGGTCCGGTCCTGACAATCCGGCCGGCAGAACAGATACTGTCCCTGATGCCGTGGTGGTGGTCCCGTTTCACACCACACAAAAAAAGCTGGTCATCATCAAGGAGTTCCGGGTGGTGCTGGGCGGATACCAGTACGGCTTTCCGGCCGGGCTTCTGGATCCGGAAGAAGAAACAGAGCAGGCCGGCAGGCGCGAGCTGTTTGAAGAAACCGGCCTGCGCCTGACCCGGGTTTTGCAAATGAGCCCTGCCGTGTATTCCTCTTCCGGCATGACCGATGAATCGGTCAGCCTTTTGTATGCGGAATGTGACGGCACTCCCTCCAGCGCCCACACAGAAGATTCAGAAGATATCCAGGTGAAACTGCTGTCCCGGGATGCAGCAGGGCAGCTGTTGCTGCAGCCCTGCGCCATGTTTGATGTGAAAACCTGGATTGTGCTGCAGACCTTTGCCTCCCATGGTGTTTTTTAGGAACCGATACCTGTGTTTTCCAATTTCATATATTTTCTGGTGGCCCTGATCATCTATGCCACATCCGACCTGTTTGATCAGAGCGCAGCCCATGACCCCTCAGGATGGCTGCAAAGCCTGATCCTGGGGCTTTTTTTCGTGCTTGCCTGCCACCTGAGCTTTAGGCGTATCAGCACCAGGGCAGACGCATATGCCGCTGCCGGGGTGGACCAAGCGGTTTCTGCGGCCACATTCCGGCTCTCCATTCTGGCCCTGGTGGTGTTTGCCGCAAATATCTATGTGTACCGGCTCAATGCCGCATTTTCAGACATATCCTTGTTCCAGGCGGTCCCCACCCTGGAAGCGCTGCTGTTTTTGGGATTGTTTGTGCTCTATCTGGTCATCATCTGGAATGCCGCTTACCGGGTGCAGAAGGATTTTTTTGCAAAGGATTTCTCCCGGCGCGACTACATCGTGTCAAACCTGTCATTTTCTCTGCCCGCACTGATTCCCTGGGTGTGCCTTTCCCTGTTTGCCGATCTGATCCGGTTTTTTCCCTATGCACCGGTGAAAGATTTTTTCACCACCCCTGCAGGCGAGATCGGGTCTATCCTGGTGTTTCTGGTGGCGATTGCGGTGTTCGGACCCAAGTTGATCAAGACAGTGTGGCGGTGCCGGCCCATGGAAAAAAGCCTTGCCAGATCACGGATTGAAGCGGTGTGTGACAAGGCCGGGCTCAAGTATGCAGATATCTTGAAATGGGACCTGTTCGGCGGTTCCATGATAACAGCCGGGGTGATGGGGCTTGTGGCGCGGTACCGCTATATCCTGGTGACCCCGGCCCTGGTGCATTCATTGAATGAAGAGGAGATGGAGGCGGTCATGCTCCATGAGATCGGCCATGTCCAGCACCACCACATGCTGTTTTACCTGCTGTTTTTTGCCGGGTTCATTGCCTGCAATTTTGTTTTTTTTGAGCCCGTGATGCTCCTGCTCTTTATCGCAGAACCTTTGTACCAGGGATTTGCCTTTTTCGGGCTGGAAAGAGACCAGGCCCATCCGGTGATGATCTGTGTGCTGCTCATCAGTTTTTTTGTGCTGTACTTCCGGTTTGGTTTCGGGTTTTTCATGCGCAATTTTGAACGCCAGGCCGATATCCACCTGTACCGGTTTCATCCGGATGCCACCCCGTTGATCCGGACATTTTACAAGATTGCGGCCCTGGGCCGCCAGGCCATGGACAGCCCCAACTGGCACCATTTCAGCATTGCCCAGCGCATCGGGTTTCTGGAAAAATGCCAGCAGAACCCGGCCCTGGTGGACCGCCACCACCGCCGTGTCAGGCGGATGATAACAGGATTCGCCCTTGTGCTGGCCGGGCTGTTCTGGGCTGGCTACAGCATCAATTACGGCCGTCTGCAGCCGGGGTTTGAAAATTTTGTTGCCGGCCGTCTGCTTATGCAGCAGATGGCAGTGGATCCCAAAAACGCGGACCTGTATGTGTATGTGGGGGATTATTATTTCAACAAACAGGAATTTTCCAGGGCTAAAGATGCCTGGGAGAACGTGATCCGCATTGACAAAGGCAATGTCCATGCCCTCAACAACCTGGCCTGGCTCCTGGCCACCTGCCCGGACGAAAATCTGCGCGATTATGAACAGGCCCTGGCCCTGGCATCAAGGGCCCTGGCAATTGCCAGAGAACCCTTTGTCCTGGACACCTATGCCGAGGCCCTGTTTGTCAACAACCGGGTACCGGAGGCGGTTGATGCGGCAAAAGAAGCCCTGGCCCTGGCCGGTGACAGGCACTCCTATTACCGGGACCAGGTGGAACGGTTTGAAGCGCATGCCCGGGCACTGTGACAAGATCACTGCAACTACACAACCCCTGTATCGGATGGCTTTACAGTGATCTGCTATTCTAAAACCACGAAGGACACGAAGATCACGAAGAAAGGGCATCTTCGTGATCTTCGTGTCCTTCGTGGTGTAATAAATTGATTTGGTAAAGCCTACGGCCTGATGGGCAGAAACACCATCCCGGCTGCCTGGTGCACGGTTTTTGTGAAAATGCGGCCGCCCCGGGATGCCACCATCCGGGCCATGGTGTCCTGCAGGGAAATCAGCTTGCCGAAAAGGCGCTCAAAACTCAGGTTCCGCACCGGCCCCCCGCACTGGTCCGTGGCCAGAAACAGACCCCCGTCCCTGTCTTTTCGATGGGACAGCCGCCACACCAGCACCTCGATGTTTCTGGCGCTGTTGTACAGGTTCTGGGCATCCAGAAAATCCAGGATGTACAGTTCGCACTTGCCTGCATAGGATTTGTGGATCATGGTATACAGCCCCAGGACAACGGCATACACCCGGTCTCCAGAATAATCCGGATCAAACCCTTTTAAAATGGCATCGATCTCCTGATTGTTTTCTGCATCCTCTTCTGCGGCATTCTCTTCTGCCCGGGCCGGGAAAAACAAAGGCGGGGGGCATTGAAAGATCTGCTGTATCCTGGCATCGATGGTGGCGCCCGGGGTTTTTAACAGCTCTTTGGAATTCATGTTGTACAGTTTTTCCGTCAGGGTTTTTAGCAGGGACACCGCCTGTTCCCGATGGATGTTGGCCACCACATCCATGTCGGTTTTGGCCAGCTCCTGTATCCTGAAGTCTGAAGTTCCTGTACACCCGGCCATCAGCCAGAGGGCCAGAAAAAAACAGCCAACCGTCCTAATGGGGCCTGCCTGCTTTGTAATCCTGGATCCCCTGGTGCATGGTTTTGACCGCCAGCTGGATGCAGTGGTGCTTTTTTTCAGGAATGTTTTCAAGCTTTGTAAACACATCTCCGTCGTTAAT
>JAABTU010000082.1 GCA_011389715.1 Desulfotignum sp. | reverse complement strand
TCTGAGTCGCGCAAAGTTCATGGGCCTGCCGTGAAACCATCTTGCCCGCCCGGCATAATGTCCGGAACCTGTGCCAGGTTCCGGACATTAAGAGGGGTTAACCCATTGGGGTTAAAGGTTATTTCTCTTTTTTATCTTCAGCGGATTTTCCCACGTCTGCCATCATTTTGAGCATGGCATACCGGTCATTGACCTCTTTTTCTATTTTTTTGCGCAGCCGCTGAGATTCCTCGGGAAAACTTTTTTCCAGGGCAGCAAACCGTACTTCTCCGCTTAAAAATTCCTGGAGGCTGCCGTCCGGTTCCTTTGAATCCAGAATAAAGGGATTTTTGCCCGCATCTATGAGATCCGGATTGAACCGGTACAAGGGCCAGTAACCGGATTCCACGGCCAGCTTGCCCTCTTCCTGGGATTTTCCCATACCTTTTCTGATCCCCTGGTTGATGCAGGGGGCATAGCAGATGATCAAAGAAGGTCCGGGGTATTTTTCCGCTTCCAGCAATGCCTTCATGGTCTGGTTCTTGTTGGCCCCCATGGAAATGGATGCCACATAAATATACCCGTAGCTCATCATCATCCGGCCCAGATCTTTTTTGCCGATCTTTTTGCCGGATGCCGCATATTTGGCAATGGCGCCGGTGGGGGTGGCTTTGGAGGACTGGCCCCCGGTGTTGGAATACACTTCGGTGTCCATCACCAGGATATTGATGTCTTCGCCCGAGGCCAGCACATGGTCCAGACCCCCGAATCCGATATCATAGGCCCACCCGTCCCCGCCGAATACCCAGTGGGATTTTTTGGTGAACACATCTTTTTCATCATAAATTTCCTTGAGACTCCCATGTGTTACATCCTTGAGCAGGGTTTTGAGGGCAAAGCCGTATTTGGCGGATGTATCAGGGTCATCCATGCCGTCCAGCCAGCCTTCCAGGGCCTGTTTCACCTCCGGTGCCAGGTCTGTTTCCAGGGCCTGTTTCATTTTGGATGCCAGGGTGTTGCGCCGGCTCTGGGTGGCCAGCATCATGCCGTACCCGTATTCTGCCGCATCCTCGAACAGGGAGCTGGCCCAGGCAGGGCCGTGTCCGTCGGCATTGGTGCAGTAAGGCGTGGACGGTGCAGACCCCCCCCAGATGGAGGAACATCCTGTGGCATTGGCAATGGTCATTCTTTCGCCGAACAGCTGGGTGATCACCTTGACATAGGGGGTCTCTCCGCACCCGGCACAGGCACCGGAGAACTCGAGCAAGGGTTTGTGCAGCTGGCTGCCCTTGACGGTTTCCCGTTTGAGAATATCGGTTTTAAAGGGAATGCCCAGAGAAAATGTGTGGTTGGTTTTTTGTTCATCCACCTGGGTGGACAACGGTTTCATCACCAGGGCGGTTGTCTTGGCCGGGCAGATGTCGGCGCAGTTGCCGCAGCCCTGGCAGTCAAGGGGGTTGACCTGGATTCTGAATGTATAATCTTCCATGCCCTTGCCTTTGCCGTCCACCGTAACAAAGGTCTCGGGTGCTCCTGCCAGTTCATCTTGTGTGGCAACAATGGGAATAATGGCGGCATGGGGGCAGACAAAGGCGCACTGGTTGCACTGGATGCAGTTCTCCGGTATCCATTCCGGCACATTGATGGCCACCCCGCGTTTCTCATATTTGGAGGTTCCCTGTTCAAATACGCCATCAACGGAAAATGCCGATACAGGCAGGTCATCTCCGCCCTGGGCATTGATTTTTCGCATCACATTTTCAACGAACGGCGTGGCCGGTTCCGCATGGGTCTCTTCTCTGACCGCGTCTTTCCAGGATTTGGGAACCTTTACCTTTTTCAGGTTGTCCAGGGTCTTGTCCACCGCCTCGATGTTCATGTTCACAATGGCATCCCCTTTTTTGCCGAACATCACCTTGATATCCTGCTTGAGAAGGGTGATGGCCTCTTCCACGGGCAGCACATTGGACAGCTTGAAAAAACAGGTCTGCATGATCATGTTGATGCGGTTGCCCAAACCGATCTTTTCAGCAATGGCCACTGCATCAATATTGTAGAAGTTAAGTTTTTTGTCATAAATGGTCTTGCGCACATCCCCGGGGATCTGGCTTTCCATATCCTTTACAGACCACTGGGAGTTGAGCAGAAACGTGCCCCCTTCCTTGATGCCCTTGAGCACATCATAGATCTGCACATAATTGGATTTGTGGCAGGCCACAAAATCCGGATTTTCAATCAGATAGGTGGATTTGATCTTCACATCCCCGAACCGCAGGTGGGATACGGTCAGACCCCCGGATTTTTTGGAATCATAGGCAAAATACCCCTGGGCGTACTTGTCGGTATTGTCTCCGATGATCTTGATGGCGGACTGGTTGGCACCAACCGTACCGTCAGACCCCAGTCCCCAGAATTTTGCGGAAATCGTGCCTTCCGGAGCCGGGTCAAACCCTTTTTCCACCTCCAGGGATGTGTGGGTCACATCATCATCGATCCCCACTGTGAAATGGTTTTTCGGGGATACGGCATTCATGTTGTCATATACCGCCTTGATCATGGAGGGGTTGAACTCCTTGGAAGAGAGTCCGTACCGTCCCCCGATGATTTTGGGTCCTTCCCCGTATTCCATGAATGCGGTGCACACATCCGTGTACAGGGGTTCGCCAATGGCGCCGGGTTCCTTGGTTCTGTCCAGCACCGTAATGGTTTCCACGGTGGCGGGAACGGTCTGTAAAAATGCCTGGGTGTCGAAGGGACGGTACAGCCGGACCTTGACCAGGCCCAGACGGTATCCCTGGGCATTGAGGCATGCAATGGATTCTTCGATGGCTTCACAGGCTGATCCCATGGCTACGACAACATGGGATGCCTGGGGATCTCCCACATAGTCGAACAGACGGTAGGGCCGTCCGGTCAAATCCCCCACCTTTTTCATATATGCTGTGACAATGGCCGGAACTTTCATATAATATGTATTGACCGCTTCTCTTCCCTGAAAATAGATGTCCGGGTTCTGGGCCGTGCCCCTGGTATCCGGATGTTCCGGGTTCACAGCCCGGGATTTGAATGCTTTGTACGCCTCAAAATTAAACAAAGATGCCATATCTTCATAGTCAATCATTTCTATTTTCTGGATCTCATGGGAGGTTCTGAAACCGTCATAAAAATGCAGGAAGGGCACCCGTGCATCCACTGTGGCCAGATGGGCCACCAGGGCCAGGTCCTGGGCTTCCTGAACCGATGAGGAAGCGATCATGGCAAATCCGGTCTGTCTTGCTGCCATCACATCCTGGTGGTCCCCGAATATGGACAGGGCATGGGCGGATATGGACCGGGCAGTTACATGAAATACTGACGGCAGCAGCTCCCCGGATATTTTGTACATATTGGGAATTTTAAGCAGCAGCCCCTGGGAGGCGGTAAAGGTGGTGGTCAGTGCCCCGGCTGCCAGAGACCCGTGGACAGCCCCGGCTGCCCCGGCCTCGGACTGCATCTGCTTTACATCCAGTACCTGGCCAAATATATTTTTGCGGCCCTTGGACGCCCAGGCATCGGCTATTTCCCCCAGCGGACTGGATGGGGTAATGGGATATATGGCTGCCACTTCACTCATGGCATATGCCACATGGGTTGCAGCGGTATTCCCGTCAATTGTCTGCATGTTTTTTTTCATAATTTTCACCTCTTATGGTTTTATCCGAACATATAAAAATCCCAATATAACCTGTAAGTCATACAATAAATTATCAAATTTGTAAATGCCGTATCCATCTTCATCCAGGTAATACCATGAATAAATACACATGTATCTGTGCACAGTATTTCATCCCCGGTGGTATCCTGTATCTATTTCCTATGCTTCTGTTAAAAAATATGGTAGAGTATTTCGATGTTTTTTAAATTTTATTTTTAATAAAAAAAATACCTTAGCAGCATATTACAAGGAGTTTACATGGGATTTTTATCCACCACCTTTTCTGTGAGCCGGTATCACATCCAGAATACATTTGACAGTGAGCCCATGGAACAGGTGCGCCAGGGACTGGTCAAACATGCCATCCCGAAGCTGGAAAATGAATACGAAGAAATTTCCGCCGGGTGGACCCCGTATGAAAGCCCGTATCTGCCGGATTTTGAAAAATTTTCCTTTGTTTTCGGTCCCTATTTTCTTTTTTCTCTGCGCATCGATAAAAAATCAATCCCTGCCAAACTGGTGCAAAAACAGATGGCCATTGAAATTGAAAAGAAAAAAGAAAAATCCGGCAGGGATTTTATTTCCAAAAACGAAAAATCAGAAATCAAGGAGATGGTCATGGATGTGCTCATGCACAAAATGCCGTCCATCCCCAATGTATATGATATTCTCTGGAACTATGAATCAGCCGACCTTTTTCTGCTCACCACCCAGAAGGCAGCCAATGAATTTTTTGAAACCATATTTTTAAAATCCTTTAACCTCAAACCCATCCGCATTTTTCCCTATACCCTGGTTGAAACAAAATCTGCTTTTTCATCTGCGCAGAAAGACCGGATTATGACCCTGACCCCCTTACACCATTCGAGGTAGCCCATGCTGGACATTGCAACCGCCTACAATAAATACGGTTTTTTAGGAAATGAATTTTTGACCTGGCTGTGGTTTAACATCGAAACTGACCAGGATATCACCCGGATCATGGCATCAAAGGAACCGGTTTCCCTTGATATCGGCAATTCCCTGGTACTGGAAAACACCTTAGGGGATAAATCCAAGGAAAAAATCACCATCAAAGGGGACCAGGCCGGTCTTGAAGAAGGCACCACAGCCCTGAAAAAAGGGGCCAAGGTTACGGAAATGAACCTTTTGTGCACCCTTGGCCAGGAAGAGGAATACAAGTTCACCATCAAAGGAGAAAGCTTCAATATCACCGGGCTGAAAACCCCTGCAGCCGGCAGGGACGGCTCTGATGATGAAATCGAAGGCCTGATCCTTGAAAAAGCCCATCTGCTGTTTCGGATCACCCAGGTTATCGACACCCTGTTTTTGGCCTATTTGGACCTGCGTACGGCAGATGACTGGAAAGACAACGGCTTGCGCCGGATGCGCGCCTGGATATACAATGATTAAAACTGTGTTGAAAAAATGATCAAAACCGCTTCTTTTTAAACACCTTTTGCAGCAGGGGTTCAAAACCTGTGACATATGTGATGTATACCAACTTTTTTTCGACACTAAAACACTAAAAATATATTGGTATTTCAAATAATTAAAAAGTTTTAAACATATGAACACCCCTTATTGTTGTTATTGTTTTTTTAAATATAGTTATAAATAAATAACCAAAATATTTATCAATTGATAATTGCCCTGTTTTGAGATAAATATTTTGAAAAAATATAATCAATAAGCGATTAGGAAAAGGAACCTGAATGAGATTTTCATTTGACAGAAAAGAGGTCCTGGAGATCCTTTCAAAAATCCAGGGGATTACCGGCAGAAAAACAAATCTGACCATCACCTCGGACGTATTGATCAAGGCCATGGGAGACCAGATCATCATCACTGCCAATGACCTGGAAACCGTATTCACAGGGACCTATGATGCCCAGGTGGAAACAGAAGGCATTTTGTCCATCAGTTCAAAAAAATTTTTTGAAATCATCCGGGAATACCCGGACAATACCATTCCTGTTAATGAAGTGGAAAACCGGTGGGTGGAGATCGGAAAAGGCGACAGCCTGTTTCATATTGTGTCATCGGATTATAAAAATTTTCCGGCAACCCCGGTGATCGAAAATGTGGATTTCATTGAAATCAATGCCAGGGATCTGCGGAAAATGGTGGAGGTATCCGCTGTGGTTTCCGCCCTGGGAGATGAAAAACGCATCTATGTACTGGGTGCTTTGATTGAAAAGATCACAAAGAATGACACACCTTTTTTACGCATGGTGTCCACTGATTCCAGGCGCCTGCACTGTTATGATGCCCCGTACACCGGCGATCTTGTCCTGCCTGACCAAGATGTGATTATCCCCAAAAAAGGACTGTCAGAACTGCATAAGTTCATTGATAACAGTTCTGAAACCATCCGGGTGGGCATCAAGGACAACCACTTTATTTTCCAGCGGGTCAATGAATCCATTATGATCAAACTGCTGCAGGGAGAGTATCCTGACTACAGGCCCATCATAAACACCGATATAATGACCGGCATCGAAGTGGACCGCACCATGTTTTTCACCCTGATGCGGCGGGTGTCCATTCTGACCTCAGATGATTACAAGAGCGTGATCATCAATTTCAAGGTGGGAGAACTCACCGTCACCATCACCAATCCGGAAATCGGAGAATCCAAAGAGCGCATGATGATCGGGTATGATGGTGAAGAGATCAAGAGCGCCTTCAATCCCAGATATTTTATGGATGCTTTGAACCTGTTTGACCAGGCCACTGTGGTACTCCATATAAAAGAGATCAAAAGTCCGTGCATCATCAAGTCCCTGGATGATGACAACCTCATTTGTGCAATAATGGCAATGCATTTATCATGAAAGAAAACACCGTGACAAAAGAATACAACGCAGACAGCATCAAGATTCTGGAAGGACTGGAAGCGGTCCGCAAAAGACCGTCCATGTACATCGGTAACGTGGATATGGAAGGACTCCATCACCTGGTGTATGAGGTGGTGGACAACAGCATTGATGAAGCAATGGCCGGCCATTGCGATACCATCAACATCACCATTCACCCGGACAACAGCGTGAGTGTGATTGACAACGGCCGGGGCATCCCGGTTGAAATGCATGAAACAGAGCACATCCCGGCCTGTGAAGTGGTTATGACCAAACTGCATGCCGGCGGAAAATTTGATAAGGATTCCTATAAGGTGTCAGGCGG
>JAABTU010000081.1 GCA_011389715.1 Desulfotignum sp. | reverse complement strand
CCCTGTTTCATCAAAAAAGAATTTACGATGCCGCCAGACAGTTTGACGCAATTATCCGCAAAGAAAAAACAGATTGGTTCACCCGGGAAGCATATTTCATGCAGAGCCGGGCCTTTATGGAAATGGGCAACCCGGGATATGCACAGACAATACTGCATAATTTTTTAAAGCTCACCGATGATCAAAACATCCGCGACCGGATTTATCGGGATCTGGCAGACCTGCATATTCAGGCTTCCAGGCAGGCCGGCACAGACGAACTGGATCAGGCACAGGAATTTGTGGAAAAGATTTCACAGACAAATGCCGAACAGTTTGAAAAAAAACAATACATGGCCTTTATCAGGGATGCCCGGAATGTGCCGGAAAAAAACCCCTTTCTGGCAGGACTTTTTTCCATCATACCTGGCGGCGGATTCCTTTACTGCGAACGCTACCAGGATGCCCTGGTGTCATTTGGCCTTAATGCGGGTCTGATGCTGGCTGCTTACACAGCCTTTGATGACGGGAACAGTGCCCTGGGGGGTGTCATCGGTTTTGTGGGGGCTGGTTTTTACAGCGGCAGTATTTACGGTTCTGTCGCAGCTGCCCACAAATACAACCATGCACAGCGCCTGAAGATACTTAACCGCAATTTCAGCATAGGCAGCGTTCCTGATACCGACGGCCGGTCCTTTTTATTTTCTTTTCATCATCCATTCTAAACGGTTTCTTTGGCGGTGTGATCTGTTTGCTGCATGCATTGTTGCGGCATGGATGAACAAATCTCCCTTTTACACTAACGCGGGAAACACGCAACCAAATCACCTCTCCTCAATTTCTTGTTTTTTTGACCGGAACTGGGGAGAAAGGCGCAAAAGTCACTTGTAAATGTACCTGCCAGACTACAGGCAGTCATGAAAGGAGGTATGACCATGAATATATCTGTCCGGCTTACAGGCTTAATTTTTTTCTGTTTGTGTTTATTTTTACCCCTGTCAACATCTGCAGAGGTTTTGTGGGAGGGTGATGTGGGTGCAGGGCTGTTTCCTGTCGAGACCGTGGAGGTGATACAGGGAGAGGTGCTGTCTGTGACCGCGGATCCTGCAGATGAATGGCGGGTGTTCGGCGACGATTTTTCCACCGTTCATATGCAGTGGAGTAATGCAGACGGGTTGGACCCACTCTATGGCATGGCATATGACGGTATCCAGATCGGCTCCCTGGTGGGAAAAATCGGCGACACCGGAGACTGGTTTTTCATCGGCACGGATTTTACCCGGGAAATGTCAGCATCCGGCATGCTTTACCTGTTGTGCTGGGATGACCCGGATTGGTATTATGACAATGAAGAATATATTACAGTTACAGTCAGCCAGCCGGTTTTTGACCCGGCAGACCTGGACCGTGACGGGGATGTGGATGGTGCCGATCTGGCGGAATATGCTGCTGATACAGCTGTTTTGTCTCTCACTGATTTTGCCGCATCATATGGGTTTTTTGAGATAACAGATGATGCAGCCCTTGCAGGTCTTTCTGTGTCGCCAGGAGAGCTGAATCCTTTGTTTATGCCGGGCCGGACCGAATACCTTGTCACTGTGGGTCATGATGTGGATGTTTTTTCCATCACCCCGGTTGCTTCTGATCCCCTGGCTGTCATACGGATCAACGGAGATGTTGTGGATTCCGGGGCAGCATGGCCTGTCAGCCTTGACATCGGGAACACCTATATTTCTGTCACTGTGACATCCCGGGATGAAACCGAGGCCAAAACTTACGCCATTCTCGCCACCCGGCAGGGAAGTGCAGCCCTCAGCGGACTCAGTGTGCCCCTGTTTGAGCTTAAGCCGGAGTTTTGTCCAGAAACAGCTGTGTATACGCTGGATGTGGATCAGGATGTCGGTTTTTTGGATATTGTGCCCGAGACATCAGATCCGGCAGCCGGAATACTGGTGAATGGTACTCCTGCAGGTTCCGGTGGTGCAGTAAATGTTTTTCTGGAAGAGGGGATCAATGAAATTGAGATATTGGTGACAGCACCGGATGGTTCTGTAAAACAATACCTGGTGTATGCCCGTAAAAAACCAGCTGCCGCCCTGACGGTTTTTGTGGTTGATGAGATACAGGGATCGGATGATTTCACTTCCCTGAATGCGGCCCTCACCTATCTGAATACCACGCTTGCAGCTGGTCAGGTCGGTCATGTCAGAATCCAGACTACCTCCCCCATGGTGGTGGATGAACTGAACATTGAAGCCGATATCATGATAACGGTGGATCCCGGGGCATCCAACATTGTTTCCGGACCTGCCAATGCGCCTCTTGTCATCAATGCAGGCGGTGGATGGAATATTTCAGGCCTGCAGTTTGCTTCATCTCCGGCATATACTGTCAATGCCGCGCGCGGCATAACTTTTCTGGGAACTGCATTTTCAGCTGATACACAGATCAATATTGCCGGCAGTGCAGGGCTTGCTGCAAAAGGCAGTGCAGCCTTTGCAAAGGGGTTTGAATTTGTCAACGGCAGCTTGTCCGGGTTTTTGAATGTGAGCATGATGGGAGATTCAGATGCGGCATATCGCATGGTGGGTACCCGGGCGGAAGGTATTTCATTTAACGGGTTCGGTTCTTTTACCGGAGATGCCGGCCTGGTTTTTAAATCAAATCCGATTCCCAGCCTGAATATCGAGGCATCATTGAAAGGAAGCAGCAAGGCCTTTATTACCGGGCACAGTTCTCTGGGGGATGCTGGTTTTGGACTGGAGATGCAGGACAGTGCGGCAGTTTTTATTGAACAGAACACCATTGCCAGCCTTGCGGCAAAGTTTTACGGGATCAATGCGGTAATGGAACTTAAAAACAATATCATTGCCAATGCTGCTGTCCAGATGGATATGAACCAGGCCCAGTATACTGGAAACGCAAACACTGTGACAGATTTTAATATAGGCATGTCCTACACCCATGGGCTGACTTCTTTCGGGTTTACGGAAACAGGGTTGCAGGCCCATCATGCATGGGTTTTCAACAGCGGCGATGCCCCTTCCAGCGGGGAGATTACCGTGGGGCTGAACAATTGTAAATTCAATGGACAAGTAGACCTCACCGTAGGGGGCAGGGGAAAGGTCACCTTAGAAAATCAGACGGTTTTTGAAGTGGAAGCCTACCTGATTTTTCCGGGAAGCCTGGCAGATCTTCAAATCTACGATGTCCAGGGCAAAGCCACCCTGTGGGTGAAATTTCCTGATTCTGATGTGCAGGCCTATCTGTCGGCGGAAAGGTCAAACATGGATAAAGGTATGATCTTCAGCCCGGTGCCTGATAATCTCCATGGATCCATGGATACCATCACCACCCTGACAGGCGGTATCCAGATCGGCCTGGGGGGCACTGGTGCGCCCGAACATTCTGAAGAAATTTTTATGGATTCTCCAGACCTCCTGCCCAAATCGGAAAACAGTCTGATACTCAATAATCTGAATATCACCGATGAAGAGGGAAAACCGGGGTTGTATGTCCAGGGACTCAATGTGCCGGTGATTATCCGGAACAGCCTGATTAACGCGGATCTGTGGTCCATAGTCTGTGCCGGGATCGATGCGGATGTGACCATTGAAAACAATTCAGATCTCAAAGGCGGCATCATGCTCAATGGCGATCCTGACGAAGAAGGAATCATGATCACCCGGCAGTACATGGTCAGCGGAAACACCATCACACAAAGTCAGCCCGGCGGGGCCTGCCTGTTTTCCCATGCGATTCGAAATGTCACAGCAAATGCCAACACCATGAACGCTTTTGCAGCCGGGGCACACGGGGTTCTTTTGAGCGGCGGAAAACTGCAGGTCAATGATGGCAGTATCAATACGCTGGGATCTTATTTCTGCCAGGCCATCGGCATCGGTCCCTCGGCAGGCGGGGCCAACGGCATTGTATATGCAGCAGGGGTAAGTCCCATATCAGGGGGCATCGTTACCGGCGAAAAAGGATGGGTCAAGCTGACGGACAATACCTTTTCCAATGCCCTTGTGGTTGACTATAATGTCGGTGATGTGGGCCGTCTTCTGAATGACCCGGTTGCGGACAACAGCGGGCTTAATCCGGATGAACATGTGGTGGGGTCACTTATCGACTGGAATGATGATGAACACAACTGCCCTGATTATCCCACCCGGTGCGATGAGTGGGATGATGACCGCCAGGAATGCGGCTGTGGTGAAGATGGTATTGACCCCCCTTCGGAACCGGGCATATAGTCAGAGAATTTTGGCTGCGTGCGTTGTCATTGACCTGTGGCAAACTTTACATAATGGTGTTACATTTTTTACACAATAGTATTACCTTTATTTCATATCTTGGTAGAATCTCGTGATGGATATTTTTTTTATATTTTATAATTGATTGATATTTCTATGTATCCAGACCCTGTTGTTTTTTCTTGTTTCAGGTACGTTTTTTGCATTTTTATTCGATAATTTTTGATGTAAATTCATGGCAATCAGCAATATGTAAACACCAGGCAGGTATCAAAAGAACTTTTTTGGGAAAGGGGAGAGAAAAAAATGAAATCCAGATTTTTATTGCGCCGTAAAATTTTATGGGCAGCTCTGTGTGCTGCTATTTTTCTTTTTCCCGCTTTTGGCAGTGCAGCCATCGAGAACGGCGGGTTTGAAAGCAATTTTGATAACTGGGGAACAAACGGCATCACTTCTATATCAAGCGTTGTCAACTTGCCCAAAGCAGATGGCTCAGGTGATGTGGTTTCTTTCTTACCGTTTGAAGGTGACAAAATGGCTGGAATTACATATTCTGCCCTTCAAATAGATGGATTTGTATGGGATAATTATATTTACCAGACGGTGAACCTGGGACCCAATGATAAGCATCTGAGCTTTTATTACAATTTCTGGACATATGACGAAGCCCCTTTTGACAACCCTGGTTTTCTGGTCGAGATCAACGGCAAAACCGAATTTTCTGTCAAAGCCGGTGATATCGGAGATGGGGTTGCCGGGAATCTTCATTACACAGATTGGCAGTTTTACAGTATAGATGTTTCCGGCTTCTATTCTGATGATCCCGGGCGTCCTGCCAGTATCCGTATTTCCTTCAATGCGGGAAATACAGCGGACAGCTTGAATCCATCCGGGGTTTTCATTGACGCTGTGGCCATGAACGTTCCCGTTCCCGCCTCAGTGCTGCTCCTTGCCTCCGGCATCGTCGGTCTTGTCGGCCTGAGACGCAGAAAGTTATAAATTTGTATTTGCCGTTAAGGCAGGAAAAGTCAATTTTTCTGCCTTAACGGTTTTTTGTTTTTCTTTCTGACCGATTTTCCCGTTTGAATCCTCACTCCGGGCAAATTTTTCCATTTCTTACCGCGCATCATTCCTGATTTTTCTCCTTCTTCTGAAAACATGTGAAATAAATTTGACATACCGTTTTATTCCAACGAATGCTTTTTTATCCAGGAACGTTTTCCATGAGGAGAACATGCAATGTTCAGGTTTACATGTGCCCTGATTGGTTTTTGGATTATTTTCGGGTTGTGCGCTTATGCAGCCGCCCAGTCATGCCTTTTTACTGAACCTGCGTCAAGCAACTGCTGGGCTCCCCGGGTGATTCCCGGTAATGAAGGGCATCATGTGGTTTTAATGGATACCCATGCTGCTTCCGATACTGGTTACCTTTGCAGTGATAAATGGGTGGGAAACAAGGTTTATTTCACAGTAACACCTGAGATTACCGGGTGGATGACAGTGAGCACCTGTCATCCCATGACCATGTACGATACGGTCCTGCAGGTAAGTAGGGGAGGGGAGCTATGTGAAACAGGTACGATTGTCGCCTGTGACGATGATACAGCAGAACCTTACTGCAGCAATGCTTGTGGCACGAACGGCGCTTCCAAGGTGGTATTTTGGGCCCAGGCCGGGGTTACATACAACATTCGGGTGGGTTCATTTAACAATAACCCATCAGGGTGCAGTCTCTGTTTGGGGTTGATTGTCTCCATCGGAAATCCCTGCGGCGATATCCCGCGCAATTTCATCTGCCAGGAGGCCATGGAACTCCCGGGCACATTCGGCAGCCATGAGGCATATGTTGATGTTGCTGATACGCCGTCAAATCCTCTGGACTGGTCCTGTGCCTCAAATGTGGGACATCCCGTATGGTTCAAGTTTACTTCTGCGATTCAAGGGTTTGCCACTTTTTCAACATGCCATGCAAACACGACCTATGATACCGTGGTCCGTGTTTTGACCGGGTGCAGCGGGTATGTTCTGGAACTGGCATGTAATGATGATACCTATGATCCTGAATGTACAAACAGTTGTTCCGGGAGATCGGGAAAGGTGACTTTTCCGGTGCGTGCGGGTGTCGAATATCTGGTGGCAGTCGGGGCATACAACAATAATTCAGCCGGATGCGACATGTGTCTGGGGGTGCGTCTGAGCATTGTCGAATGCAGGGCAGCAGAAGACTGTGACGATGCAAATCCCTGCACAATAGACACCTGCGGGGCGGGCACCTGTGAATATGGAAATGAAAGATATGGAACCGCGTGTATGGACGACGGCAACCCGTGTACTAATGATATCTGTGATGGGCAGGGCGGCTGTACTCATCCGGCATTTTCTTCCGGCACTGCGTGCGGAGATCCTGCCAACACCGCTTGTACCAATCCAGACACCTGTGACGGTGCCGGCACATGCCTGGCAAATGATGCACCCTATGGTGCCGCGTGCATGGATGACGGCAATCCGTGTACCAATGATATCTGTGACGGGCTCGGCGGCTGCACCCATCCGGCATCTTCTCCCGGCACTGCGTGCGGAGATCCTTCCAACACCGCGTGTACCAATCCAGACACCTGTGACGGTGCCGGTGCATGTCTGCCAAATAATGCACCCTATGGCGCAGCCTGC
>JAABTU010000080.1 GCA_011389715.1 Desulfotignum sp. | reverse complement strand
CTTTGGCAAACTCCAGGATCTCATCAAAGGTTTTGGGGGATGCTATTTTTACAAGCCTGCTTCTTCTGCACTGTTTGATGGTTTCTGCTGCAATGGTCTGCCATCGCTCCATCCGCCTGGCCAGTGCCTTGGCATCTGGAAAAGGAATGGAGCGCTCGCAGTAAAAAGGGATCCATCGGGTAATGCCCATCTGGGTCAACCCTTTGATGATTTCATCCATTTTCTGGTGTTTGAGCATGCCGGTACACACGGTAAAGGGCAGGGGGGATTCGCTCTGGGAAACCTTTGCATCCACAATTTCCAGGTACACCTGTTCAAAACCTGTATCACTGATGCGGCCGGTAAAATCGGTTCCCTGTCCGTCTGTAAAACAGACCATGTCTCCTTTGGCCAGGCGCAGCACCCGGACAATATGCCGGGCATCCTGGCCCTGGATCACTGCCTGGTTCCGGGTGATCTGTTTTTGGGGGATAAAAAATTTTTGCATTTTTTACAGAAGTTTTTTAAAGGTTTTGATGACATACGCCATCTGGTCCCGGGTAAGTCCGGCAAAAAGTGGCAGGCTCAGGGCGCGGGAATAATAGGTTTCCGCCTGGGGGCATTTGCCTTGGGCATGGCCGTATTTTTTTGCGTAATACGGCTGCAGGTGAATGGGAATATAGTGCACCTGGCAGAAAATATTGTGGTCTGCAAGTTTCTGAAACATCATTTTTCTGGTCCGGCTGCCCTGAACAAACTGGATGGGATACAGGTGGGGGCAGGCATTTTCGGCCAGGTCTTTGGGGGGCAGGATCAGGCGGTCATCATCTTTAAATGCCTGGTTGTAGGTGTGAACGATTTCTCTGCGCAGGTCTTTAAACCGGCTGAGATGTGTGAGCTGGGAACATCCCAGGGCGCACTGCACATCTGTGATCCGGAAATTGGCACCCAGGGCGTGCATTTCATAATACCAGGGGCCATGCAGGTCCTTGTCTTCCGCATCACAGGGCAGATCCGGGGATTTGACCATGCCGTGGTTGCGCAGCATCCGCAGCCTGTCTGCCAGAACTTTGTCATTGGTCATGACTGCCCCGCCTTCTGCGCAGGTAATGGTCTTGGCCGGGTGAAAGGAAAAAATGGCCAGATCGGTGTGGGCACAGCAGCCGCACTGATAGGTTCCGCCTTCATGGGAATAGGTGGTCCCGATGGCATGGGCCGCATCTTCAATCACAAAAAAACCGTATTCCCGGGCCAGTGCCTGGATGGCAGGCAGGTCTGCCGGTATGCCGGCAAAATCTACCGGAATCACCACCCGTGGGGCGGGATGGCTGCGGCAATACGCAGCCAGGGATTCAGGATCCATGCACAGGGTATACGCATCAATGTCCACAAAATCCGCCCGGCCCCCGCATAACTCAATGCAGTTGGCTGATGCCAGAAATGAATTGGGCGAGGTAAGGCCGGTATCCCCGGAAGCAATGCCAAGGGCCATGCAGGCAAGGTGCAGAGCCGCTGTACCGTTGGTACAGGCCACTGCATGACCGGCCCCGGTGAGATCACACAGGGCAGCTTCAAAGCGCTCTATCTGGGGGCCTGTGGTAAGATAATCCGATGCAAGGGTCTCGACCACCTGGTGGATATCATCATCGTGAATCCATTGCCTGGCATAGGGGATATGGGGGTGTTTCATTATGTTTTCCTTGTGGTTATTGCATTTTTCAGACAATACGCAATCTTTTTGAAAAAAACAATAAAACTGTTGTATCTGCGACCGGCCTGTGCCTGACAGACATATGTCACGCATATTGACCAAACCCCCTGTGGGAGCCTTGTGAACGGACCGTCATATCCAAAAATATCGGGCTGGGCGCAAGGCTCCCACAGGGGGCGGGTAAAAATCAGACCGACAGGATTCAGGAACATGGGCTGACCCTGCCGGCAGCTTTTTAATGTATTGACACTTTGTTTGCACTTTGATAGGTTTTTATGGATTTTAGATCACAACTGGTACGGTTTATTTTCAGTAAAAGCGAGGGAATATGGCCGACAAAACAGGGCAGGATGATCAGATTATAGAATTGACAGACATTGTGGATGATGTGGATGCATTATCAGAAGATGAGATGGCAGATGATGATATCATTGAACTCATAGATATTGATGCTGCTCCGGAAGATTCTGAAATGCACAACGTTCTGCCGGATGAAGCCGCTGTGTCGCAGCAGCAGGTAGAGGCGGCTCTGGAGCGCATTATCGAGAAAAAATTTTCCGAAAAGATTGATGTTATTCTTTTTGATGTGATGGAGCGTGTTATTTCCAGGGAGATCAGGGAAATAAGAGAAAACCTGCAAAAGGATCTGGATCAGATCGGTACATCCTGATTGCAGGATACAAATTGTGGTAACAGGTTGCTGGGGATTCATATACTGATCCCCTTTTTCATTAATATGGGTATTTAGGAGCAGATTATGGGTTCGGATTCTCTGGATAAAGGATATGAGCCGTCAGGAATTGAAGAAAAATGGTACCGGTTCTGGCTGGACAACGGGTTTTTCAAGGCCGAGGAAACCAGTGATAAAAAACCGTTTTCCATTGTCATTCCCCCGCCCAATGTGACAGGTGTTCTGCATATGGGCCATGCTTTGAACAATGTTATCCAGGATATCATGTGCCGGTACCGGCGGCTTCTGGGATATAATGTTTTGTGGATGCCGGGAACCGACCATGCCGGCATAGCCACCCAGAATGTGGTGGAACGGGATCTGGCAGCAAAAGGCAAAACCCGGGATCAGCTGGGCAGAGAAGATTTCATCAAAGAGGTCTGGAAATGGAAGGAAAAATCAGGGGGTGCCATCATCAACCAGCTCAAGCGGCTGGGGGCATCCTGTGACTGGGACAGGGAACGGTTCACCATGGATGAGGGCCTGTCCGATGCCGTGCGCAAAGTGTTTGTCCGCCTCTATACGGAAGATCTGATTTACGAAGGCCAGTATATCATCAACTGGTGCCCCAGGTGCAAGACGGCGCTGGCAGATCTGGAAGTGGAATATGAAGAACATGATTCCTACCTCTACTATATACGGTATCCGTTCAAGGGGCATAAAAAAGGGCTCACCGTGGCCACCACCCGGCCGGAAACCATGTTCGGGGATACCGCCGTGGCAGTGAACCCGGCGGACGAGCGGTTTGCAGATATGGCGGAAACACACGTGGTGCTGCCCCTTACCGACCGGACCATTCCCATTATCAGAGATGATTATGTGGACACCCGGTTCGGCACCGGTGCTCTCAAGGTCACCCCTGCCCACGATCCCAATGACTTCACCCTGGGGGAAAAGCATGGACTGGAACGGGTCAAGGTGATCGACGAAGACGGCAACATGCTGGCAGATGCCGGGCAGTTCCAGGGCCTGGAACGGTTTGAATGCCGGCGCCAGGTGGTCAAGGCCCTGGCTGACCAGGGGCTGCTGGAAAAAAAAGAACCGTTGAAACACAGTGTGGGCAACTGCTACCGGTGCAGGACCGTGGTGGAGCCATCCGTGTCCAAACAATGGTTTGTGAAGGTCAAACCGTTGGCAGAAAAAGCCACCCGGGCAGTGCGGTCCGGTCAGACCCGCATCATTCCGGATACCTGGTCCAAGACCTATTTTGATTGGATGGACAATATCAGAGACTGGTGCATCTCCCGGCAGATCTGGTGGGGGCACAGGATTCCGGTATGGAAATGCCCGGACTGCAGCCAGGTGATTGTGGAGGAGACCGATCCAGCCGCCTGCCCCGGGTGCGGGTCTACGGACATTGTACAGGAGACAGATGTGCTGGATACCTGGTTTTCCAGTGCCTTATGGCCATTTTCCACCATGGGCTGGCCTGCGGATACCCCGCTGCTCAAAACCTTTTACCCCACCTCTGTTCTGGTTACAGGATTTGATATTCTGTTTTTCTGGGTGGCCAGAATGATGATGATGGGCATTCATTTTAAAGAGGAAGTGCCGTTTGATGATGTGTATATCCATGCCCTGGTAAGGGATGAACACGGCAAAAAAATGAGCAAATCCAAGGGCAATGTCATTGACCCGCTGCAGGTTATCGAAAATTACGGGGCAGATGCATTTCGGTTCACCCTGGCTGCCTTTGCCGCCCAGGGCAGGGATGTGAAAATGTCTGAATCCCGGGTGGAAGGATACCGCCATTTTGTGAACAAATTGTGGAATGCGGCACGGTTTGCACTGATGCATATTACGCCCAAAGATACGGCTTTTGATGATGACAAATTGTCGTTGTGGGAGCGGTGGATTCTGTCCCGGTCTGCCGCTACCTCCCTGGCGGTAAAAGAAGGTATTGAAAATTACCGGTTCAACGAGGCAGCTTCTGCCGTATACCAGTTTGTGTGGCATGAGTTTTGTGACTGGTTCATTGAAACGGAAAAACCCGCTATGTATGAAAAGCAGGGCGGGGTGCGGCGGGATACAGCCCGGGCGGTCCTGGCAAAGGTTCTGGAAGATATCCTGGTCATGCTGCACCCGTTCATGCCCTTTGTTACAGAAGAGATTTATCATATCCTGCCCACCACCCAAGGGTCGGTGATGCAGGCCCGGTTTCCCTATGCACAAGACACCTATGACCGGTACAGAAACCTGCCGGTGGAAAGGGACATGGTGTTTCTCTTTGACCTGATTTCCGGTATCCGCAATATCAGAAGTGAAATGAACATCCAGCCCTCAATGAAAATCAAGGTCCTGGCCAATACACAGGATGAAAAAGAAAAACTGCTCATTGCTGAAAATAAGGCGGTTATTGCCAATCTGGCCACCCTGGAAAGGCTTTCCTTTTGTGATCCTGGCAATGCACCGGCTTCCTGTGCCAGTTCTGTGACTGCAAATACCACCTGTTTTGTGTCCCTGGAAGGGGTTATTGATTTTGACAAGGAAATCTCCCGGCTGGAAAAGGAGCTGGATAAAAACACCAAGGAACTGGTGGGGGTTCAGAAACGGCTCAGCAATGACAGTTTTCTGGAAAAAGCACCCCAGGAAGTCATAGAAAAGGTCAATGACCGCCATGATGAACTGTCAGAGAAAAATGAAAAACTGACAGCCAACCTCAAACGTATCCAGGATCTGGCATAACCCATGGACATGATTGAACAGATTATCTCCCTGGCCCTGTTTGAAGATGCAGGGCTGGGAGATATCACATCAGAAAGCATTCTGCCTGCATCCCATAAGGGCACAGGCGTTATCACCGCCAAACAGGACTGTGTCCTGGCCGGCACCGGGGTTGCCCGAAAAACCTTTCACATGCTGGATCCGGGCATGGATATCCGTATGATATACCTGGATGGAGATGTTGTCCAGAAAGGTACTGTGGTGCTGGAGGCAACAGGGGATCTGTTGTGTATGCTCAAGGGGGAGCGGGTGGCACTGAATTTTTTGCAGCGCCTGTCCGGCATTGCCTCGTTGACAAAAACCTATATGCAGACCCTCAAACACCCCCGGGTGCGGCTCACAGATACCAGGAAAACCACCCCGGGATGGCGCCTGCTGGAAAAGCAGGCGGTGAGGGCAGGGGGGGGCAGTAACCACAGATTTTCCCTGTTTGACGGTATCCTGATAAAAGACAACCACATTGCCGTGGCAGGCGGCATAGCCGCTGCTGTAGAGGCTGTGCAAAAACAGGCATCCCATTTGATGAAAATCGAGGTGGAGGTGTCTGATATGGACCAGGTAAAACAGGCATTGTCAGCCGGTGCTGATGTTATCATGCTGGACAATATGTCCTGTGCAGCCATGAAACAGGCGGTGGGTTATATCAATGGCCGGGCTTTGGTGGAAGCATCAGGCAATGTCTGCCTTGAGAGGTTGAACGATATTGCCGCAACCGGGGTGGACCTGATTTCCTGCGGAGCCCTGACCCACCAGGCACAGGCTGTGGATCTGAGCATGCAAATTTTTCCGGGACCGGACAACAGTCAGCAGTAGGTAAGCCTGTTTCTCCCGTCTTTTTTTGATTTATACAGAGCCTGGTCTGTCCGCCGGATAAAAGAGGTGAAGTCTTCTCCCTCCTTGAGTGCACTGGCACCAATACTCACGGTCACCGAGCGCCTGACACCGGGCTGGGGTTCAAACACGGCAGAACTGATGAGGTCCTTTATTCTGTTTCCCACCACACAGGCCTTTTTGAGTCCGGTTTCCGGCAGCAGAACAGCAAACTCCTCTCCGCCATACCGGTAGGCGGTGTCCATTGACCGCATACAGGAGTTGATGACCCGGCCGATGGCCATGAGCACCTTATCGCCTTCCAGATGGCCCCAAGTGTCATTATAGTTCTTAAAAAGATCAATATCAAGAATCATCAGGGACAGGGCATGGTTATACCGGTCGTTGCGCTCTATTTCCATTTTGATCTGCCGGAAAAAATGCCGGGAGTTGTAAAGCTTGGTCAAGGCATCTGTGATGGCAAGCTGCTCCAGTTCCTTGAGCAGCTTGGCACGTTCTTTTTTAAATTCCGCTTCCCGCAGTACCCGCTTGATACGCAGGTCCAGTTCCTCGAACCGGAAGGGTTTGAATATAAAGTCACTGGCACCGGTTTTTACAGCCTCTTCATAGGAGTAGTCAGCGCTGTAACCGGTCATGACCATGACATCAGCTTCATATTTTTCTTTGATTATGCGGGTAAGTTCCAGGCCGTCCATGCCATGCATCATAATATCGGTGAGCACCACATCAGCAGGGAAGGTTTCCATTCTTTCCAAGGCTTCTTCAGCACTGGAAGCGCTTTGTACCCGGTAGGAGAGAAGTGTGAGATATTCCTCCACAGACTCTTTGATGGCGGAATCATCGTCAACGATCAGGATCGCATGGGCCATTTTCTTATATTCTCCAGGAAACTTGGGTTGCTCATATGGGCTTATCTTGACACACTTTCCTGCAATTGATACA
>JAABTU010000079.1 GCA_011389715.1 Desulfotignum sp. | reverse complement strand
TCAGGTTTTGAATTCTAATGGTATACCAAAATAAATGACCCTGGAAATTTTTATCCATGGGATAATAATACTTAATCTTTACCCGAGGCAGAATCCAAAATATTCCCCACCTTTCTGTCATATCTGCCAGGGAAAATGGCTTCTGGATAAAAGCCACCCCGGCATCCAGCGCTCCCTTATAGACAATGACGTCCAATGTATACCCGGAGATGAACAAAAGCCTGATATCAGGATGGAGCGCTAACACTTTTTCTGCCAGATCTCTACCATATTATTGAGTTGAATTATGCATTTGTATCAATATACATAATCCTGTGTTCGACAGCGGCAAGTTCATGAAATTCCAAGATGCTTGTCAATAAAGGAATACAGCAATCCTAAAAAATGGCGTAGTGCCCACAAAATCAGGGGGTTTTAAGGGGTTCCAGTGAAGGGTTTCAGTTTTTTTGATATAGATTTTGTTTTTTTTCAGTATCTTGCGTTGAACATTTGTCGGTTCACTTCGCTGGTCATGCCCCTGTACATGAACAAGATCAAATGGCTTAGTTTCCATTCATTCATATCTTAGGAACTGATCACATAATTGCATCATTATCTAATCGCAGATATTTCCAGTTATCCTGATCGACAAAATATCCATAACACCAGCATCAAAAAAAATGGATTCATTAATTTTTTAGAAAATGGCAGATCCATTCGGCAAAAATATTTGGGTGAACAGTTTTATTGAGACTTGCCATGGCCTTGGAAAAAACGACCTGGTCAAATAATTCATGTCGAGATGCATAAAGCGCTTCTGCATATCTTTTATCAAATTCAGGATGTCCCTGAATGCCCAATGCCACGTTCTGAATATCAAACATAAAGTATCGGCAATGCGAATTACCTGCCAGTAAAACCCCACCTGGCGGCAGCTTTGTTACCTGATCTTGGTAACTCACAAGCATTTTCATTTTTTCAGCACGGGGGATCATCCAGTTTCTGGTATGATAAATATCAACCTCCTGCACCCCTATGCCCCATCCTCTGGCCGAACAGGCAACGCTGCCTCCCAATGCTTCAGCAATGATCTGGTGACCAAAACAGATACCCACCATCTTTTTTTTATGGTTATACGCGGCCTGAACAAATTTTTTTAGCCCCTTTATCCAAGCATGGTCATCATACACCGAACATGGGCTGCCGGTGCATAAAAAACCGGACAGGTTTCCTGTCACATGCGGAAAATCGCCGTTTACCACATCATAAATTTCCAGTTCAATGTCCGGGGCATGACGGTTGAACAGATTGCGATACATGTCCACAATCGAGCCGGATATATGGATCAATTTATTAGAAACCTTGGCACACACCAGCAGACCGATTTTCATATTTATCCTTTGACCACCTGTTTTTTGATCATTTGGGGTTGAACTGGGAGTAATGTGTGGGACTTACCTGGACAATGCGCTGAAACTCCTTGAGGGCCTGGCCTGTTTTTTCTCCTCTGATAGAAACGATCTGCTCAAAGATCAAGTTGATAAAACAGAAGGGTGCAGTCAGTGAGATCAACTGAAACTCATGGCCGGACAGGTCAAAATAAAAACTGTAATCAGCACAGCCCACAATCTTGGCAGTTGAATCATTGGTAAGGGTGATAATTGTTATTTTTTTGCTTTTTTTACGGATATATTCCACTGCCTCCTGCACTTCAGCAGAGTACAAAAGCAGATCGAATACCACCAGCACATCACCGTCCTTCAGGTTAAATACCTGCTGTATCAGGGGCCTTCTTTCACGGATGATCGGTACCGATTCAAATGACAAAAAATTCAAACCAAAAGACATGAATTCCGCCAGAAAAGAGGAATAGCCCCAGCCCATGCAAAATATTTTTCTTGCATCGGCAATGGTTTGAATGGATGTCTCGAACTCCTCGTAAGAGAGGTTGTCCATGGTTCTTTTTATATATTCAATATCTTTGTTGACCACAGTGGTTACCAGGGAGCAGCCATTCTCTTTCATCAGCCGTTTTTTGCTGGTGGGATAGATGATATGCCGGATGTATTCAACCAGATTTTCACGCAGTTCCTGGAATCCCACAAATCCCATTTTTTTGGCAAAACGGACCAGGCTTGCATCGGATACACCGATTTCTTTGGATATTTCCATAAGGGAGAGAAATGTGGCTTTTTCCAAATTGTATAAAATAAAATCTGCAATCTTTTGATTGGTCTTATTCAGATCTGAGTAGTTTTCCTGAATGGTCTGCACAACGTTCTGATAAGACTGCTTGGGCGTGTGCATTGTCGTGATCCTCCTGGTTATGGTTTGGCTGCCATCCATTCAAGACCCAGTTCCAGCAATTTTCCGGGCAGGGGGTTGCCGGTTTTTCTGTCCCATGCCATGATATCATAATACGCATCACGCATCCTGGAAAAAGCAGGACCTGAAACATGGCTGCCTGTTGCCGGCCCATCCGGCAAGGGTGAAAACAGCCTTTCTGGCAGGGTATCATCACTGCGCGAAAATCCCCGGAGGGCATTTATCTGCCGCTGCATGTTTATCCGGCGCTCACCAGCTTTCATCAGTTCCCACAAACTCGAGTCCCATCCTGCAGTGACCCTGATCAATTGCACCAGATCATCATAGCTGTAAAGGTTACCGCATCCCCAGCAGAACATACACAGGCACAATGAATCCAGCAGGCTATAAAAATACTGAGAATATGCCGTCATCCGGACTTTTTCAATTCCTGTGACATCCATATCCCCATCACCGATGATTCCCAGGGCCTTTGATATGTCGGATTGGCTGCTCAGCAGCCAGTCGTGTTCACAGGACATGTGATCCGCCCCGATAGGACAAACCGCATACATCAACGACAGGCTGGGTTTCACCTGGGCCATGTGAACCGCAGGCGCCTTGTTCTTTATGCCTACGGCAAAAGGTGCAGTTTTGTCTCCGAATGTATTGACAGCGGCATTGAATCCTTCTGCCAGGATGTCGCCGATACCTTTGCGGGAGGCGATCTGTTCTATGATCCAGAACAGGCTGTCCGGGTCATTGAAGCCGAGGTCTTTTTTTTCAATTGTACTATATGAGATCACCTTGTTTTCAAGGCATTCAAAAAGATAGGCTGCCATACCGCCGGTACTGATGGTGTCTAGCCCCAGGTTGTTACACAGTTCATTGGCCCGAGCTACCGCCCTGGGGTCAAAAATACCTAGATTGGAACCTAGCAGCCCCAGTGTTTCAAATTCAGGGCCGCCCATCCGGTCTGATACCTTATAGGGATGATCGACACTAACTTTTTTCCTGCAGCCCACAGCACATCCGAAGCAGGTTGTTCCCCGGGCACCTATCTGGGGAACAAATGCATGGCCATCTAGAGAGTCATAATCCTTGTGCCAGGACTTTGAAAAATTGTAGGTGGCCAGATTACCACCGGCTGCCTGAGCCCCCAGGACTCCCGGGGTGCCGAATTTTTTAAGGATTTCGGGGAATCCTGATCCTGGTATTCGGCTGGCCCCTGCTCTGCCCAGGGACTTGATGCCTTCCGGATCGGCAAACCTGCATTTTCCAGATTCAACAACTACCACTGCCCGCAGATGCTTGCTCCCGAATACCGCCCCCATTCCGTTTCGACCGGCCACATCATGAAGGTCTCCCAGCAAACAGGCAAACCGCACCTTGTTTTCCCCTGCCGGACCGCACTGCAGGATACTCAGCTTAACAGATGGATATTCGGAATGTAGCCGGTCATGGGCATCCAGAACAGAATTTCCCCATAAATGGGCCGCATCCTTAATCTGGGCTGTTCCATTATTGATCAGCAGATAGCAAGGCCTTTCTGATCTTCCGCTGATCACTAAAGCATCGAATCCGGCATGTTTAATGGCCGGGCCGATACTTCCTCCGAGTTGGCTATCGCCGATGCCGTCTGTTTCCGGTGACAGGGCACTCACACAACACCGACTGACCCCGCTTACGGCAGCTCCTGTTGTAACACCTGGGGCAATGGTGATAATATTGTCCGCCCCCAGGGGATCGGCTAACACCTGATTTTCCTTTGCCAGAAAATACGCCCCAAATGCACTTCCCCCAAGATAGGTTCTATAAAAGTCGTCTGACAGGTGGATCGTTTCCACCTGCTTTTCATCTAATCGTATCCGTAATATGTTTCCTGTATACCCGTTTGACATTGAAAACCCCATCAATTGAATTAATATGCCTGTTTGATAATTGCCAGAAGGTCGGCTTTTGTGCATGGCAGTGGATTGGTTTGATGGCATGGATCCAAAAATGCCGTTTCCGCCAGTGCATCCAGTTGAGATTCATCCACCCCTGCACGGGAAAGCTTTTCAGGTAGCCCAACCCTTTTTACAAGATCCGCCACACAGCCAACGGCTTTTTCAGATGCTTCAATATCGGTCATTTCACCGGTATCCACCCCGAAAATGGTTGCCATCTTCGCATATTTTTTTTGGGATGTCTCCAGGTTATATTTCATGACAGGTGGCATGCATATGGCATTGGCCAGACCATGATGCATGCCACAGACCGCCGACAAAGCATGGGCGATGGAATGGGTGGCTCCCAGATCTTTTTGAAAGGCCACCGCTCCCATCATGGAAGCCAGCTGCATATATCCTCGTGCCTCAATGTTTTTCGGATGGTTGCATGCTGTTTCAAGGTATTTGACAACCAGCTCGATGCCATGTAAAGCAATGGCATCACACATGGGATGGAAAACCGGCGAAACCAGGGATTCCAAGCAATGGGAAAATGCATCCATGCCGGTGGCCGCTGTCAGAAATCCAGGAAGTCCCACTGTGAGATCCGGATCGAGCACTGCCAAATCCGGCATCATCAAAGGATGACAGACCATGAATTTTCTGCTGTCCTTCGCCGAGGAGATCACTGCACACCGCCCTACCTCACTGCCGGTGCCGGATGTGGTGGGAATGCAAATCAACACCGGCAGCGGTCCCTGAATCATCTTTTTCGGTTTGTTAGAAGCATCAAAATTCGCAATCTTGCCCTGATTGACAACCAGCACGGCCAGGGCCTTGGCTGCATCCATGGCGGATCCTCCGCCTAGCCCGATGATGCTGTCACATTGTTTTTCTTCAAAATAGGCAGCAGCCGCTTCAATTTCAGTGTCCATCGGATTGGGAGAAATGTGGGAAAATATATGAAATACCATTCCAGTCTCAGTGAAACCATCTAACGCCTGTTTAAAGGCTGCGGTTGAAATCAATCCCGCGTCGGTGACAATCAGGGGCATGACAGATTTTCTTTCAGATAAAAATTGCGCCACCCGTTTCAATGCTCCTGATCCGAAGAGCGTGCTTGTGGGGAAGCCAAATTCCGCAATGTCGTTGAACATATTCATTCCTTTTGGTATGTATACTTTAGTTAAATGAGCTACATGATTGTCATAGCCATTGATTTATTTTATGAAAGAAATGAACAAACACATCGAATTCTTTCATGATTTGTTATAATCGGCACGGCATTACCGTTATTTATTGGGAAACAAACAATTTTCTGGGAAAATCCGCCAAGGTGTCGCACCCGTATTCCGTGACCACAAAACTTTCACTGATGACAAACCCGATATCGTTTTTATCTTCATATTTCTGCCAGATGGCGGGGATCATATGAAATGCCATGTTTGGCTCAAGCATGGTCTTATCTCCGGGGCGCATGCTGGCGGTCTGCTCTCCCCAGTCCGGTGGATAGCCAATGCCGATGGCATACGCCATCCGCTGTTTTTTAACGATATTGCTCTTTGAGATGGCGGACCGCCATATCGCCTCCACAGATTCACAAGTAACCCCCGGTTTGATATACTCCAAGGTTTTATTTAATCCGTCAATTACGAATGCTGCTTTGTCTGCTAAGTGCGGCGGTGGCGTCCCGGTATAAATGGTTCGGCATAAGGGAGCGTGGTAGCGTTTTCTACAGCCCGCAATTTCTAAATAGGACACCTCATCTTTGTTGTATGGTACGTCCGACCAAGACATGTGGGCGGCAGTGGTGCCTATACCCGATGCCATCACCGGAAACACAGATGTGTAGTTGCCACCGAATGACTCTGTCCCTGCCATCTGTGCATGAAGCACCTGAGCGGCCACATCGCACTGTCTCACCCCAGGCTTGATCGATTCCATTGCAACGGCCATAGCTTTTTCCACAATCTTGCCCGCCTGTTTCATATAGGCAATTTCATTGTCCGATTTGATGAGCCTGATCCAGTTCACCAGCAGATTTGCATCTTTGAACGTCGCTTTGGGCAGGCTGTTTTTCAACGACAGATATGCCTTGGCGGTTAAATAGTATTGATCCATTTCCAGACCGATGGTTTTGGTTTCCCAATGGTGCTCTTTTATAATATCGCCCACAAAATCCATGGGGTGTTTGTATAAAGACTGAACGTAATCATCAGCATATTCACGGATGTTTTCATGACTGAGCCAGGTGGTGATCCGGGCACCGTTGGCATCCATCCCCCGGCCGAACCAGATGGGTTCGGCCTTGTCCAAGGAGATGATGACTCCCTGATGCACATAGAACGACCCACAGTCATACCCGGATAGATAAAACATATTCTGGGGCAGGGTGGAAATCATGACATCGATATTTTCTGCCGCCATGGCATCTTTTGTCTTTTTGATCCGTTCTTCATATTCGGATCTTTCAAATACACATGAACTCATGTCAGAGCCTCTTGAATAATTGTTGTTGTTAAAAAGCCATATTTGGTAAGAACAGTGCAATATTTGGGAACATGACAAGTAGCAAGGTAACTAGTATCAAAATCAGAATAAAAGGAGGGGTATGTCCAATCACTTCCAGGTAGGGACGTCTGAAAATCAGCTGGGCCGTGAATATGTCACAGCCAAAAGGCGGAGT
>JAABTU010000078.1 GCA_011389715.1 Desulfotignum sp. | reverse complement strand
TGGTGTTTTTCGACCAGGCCGGAGAAAAAGGGCAATGGCACCTGCCGGGAAAGGTGTTTTCCCTTCTCTACCGCTGGATGGCCCGAGGCCTGGCCCTGGTTGCGGGGATCATCGGCATGGCAATGGCCTATGGGTTCCTGGCATACCATGGGGTCCGCCCTGTGAATGTGACCCTGTTTTTTGTGGTGTTTGTGCTGTTGCCGGCAGTGCTGTTTATGTTCACCCTGGCAGGTCTTGTCCTCCGCCGCAGCCGACTGTTTCGGTCAGGCCCCGGGGTGTTCCTTACCCTGATATCCGGTGTTTTGTTCCGGGTGGTTCCCGGGATACTGGAACGGGCAATGGAATTCTTTGGTAAAATGCCGGATGATGCAGGAAAAGCCCGCCTGGAGGCGGCTCTTTATTTCATCCGCACCAAAAAACAGGCATATGGATTTCTGTTTTTCTGGCCCCTGGTGAACCTCTTGTCCCTGTGTGCCCTTTTTTTTTCCTTCGGGGCCCTGGGCGGCACCCTGTTCCGGGTGGCTGTCAGTGATGTGGCTTTCGGGTGGCAGTCCACCCTTGTGGCCACCCCTTCCCTGGTGCATGATGTTGTATCCCTGGTGGCGGCTCCCTGGGCCGCCTGGGTGCCGGATCACCTGTCCGGCCCCACCCTGGAGCAGATTGAAGGCTCCAGGATTTTTCTGAAACAGGGTATCGCCTCCCTTACCACAGAAAATCTGGTCTCCTGGTGGCCGTTTCTGTGTTTTGCCATGGTTTTTTATGCCATTGTCCCCAGGCTGCTGTTGATCCTGGCCGGCTTTTATGCCCAGAGATCGGTACTGGAACAGTTTGATTTTCACCGGCCCCGGTTCCGGCGCCTGCTTGTGCGCATGAAGTCCCCTGTCATGGATATCGGGTTCAAAGAACAGCCGGTGAACGGATCAGATCAGAGATCCGCCCGTCATGACCGGCAGACCTTTTCTTCCACAGACACAGGTGATGCTGCCCAGGCACAGCAGAACATAAAACAGCCGTCCCGGCCGGCAGATACCGCCCAAAATACTGAAACCCGCACCAGTGAAGATGTGAATGCTAATGTTGGTGTGCTCACACCAGTTGCTGTGCTTGTTCCGGCATCCATTTGGAATGAGACTGACCAGGCCCGGATACAGGAGCTGATCCGGCAGCAGTTTTTACTGGATGTTTTACAGGTGATCCCCATTGATATGGACCTTGAAACAGATGCAGATCTGCTGGAAAAGCGTATTCCCCCCAACGCAGATCCCGTGATTTTTCTCCAGGAAGTGTGGCAGCCCCCCATACGGGGCCTGCTGCATTATCTGGTCCAGCTCAAGCAGGGGGTGCTGGCGGATAAAAACCTTTGGGTGCTGTTGACCCGGACACCGGACGATGAAGACCTGGCCGTGGCTGCCGATGATACCGATTTTACCGTATGGCAGACCTGTATCGCCCGGCTGGGCCGGCCCGACATCCTGGTGGAAAGGATCCGGCCATGACTTTGGATGCCATGGCTGCCCCCGGTCCCGGAACCGTACCGGAATTTGCCGTACTGGGCCATCCCAATGAAGGCAAGTCCTCTGTGGTATCCACCCTGACCGAGGACGACCAGATCCGGGTCAGCCCGTTTCCCGGAGAAACAACCGTGTGCCGGACCTATACCGTGAGAATGGACGGCCGGGATATCATCCGGTTTGTGGATACCCCCGGGTTCCAGGTGCCCAGGCAGACCCTGGCCTGGTTCCAGGCCTATCAGGGCGATGCCGGCCGCATCCTGGACCGGTTTATCGAAACCCATGCATCTGACCCGTTTTTTGCCGATGAATGTGAGCTGCTGGCTCCCGTGGCCAGGGGTGCCGGGATTATTTATGTGGTGAACGGATCCAGGCCGGTCCGGGATGATGATCTGGCGGAAATGGAGATCCTGCGGCTCACGGGGCGGCCCCGCATGGCCATTATCAATTCCAAGGATATGGACAAAGACTATACCAGAACCTGGCGGCAGGAATTCGGCAAATATTTTAATGCGGTCCGGGTGTTTAATTCCAACACCGCCGACTTTCATGAGCGGATACGCATGCTGGAAACCCTGAAATCCATTGACCAGGAATGGGAACCCGCCCTGACCCGGGTGGTACAGGCGTTTGTACAGGAATGGGAAAAACGCAACCGCCTGGCCTGTGCCTATATCACCCATGCCATTGAAAAAAGCCTGGTATTTTCTGTATCCAAAAAAATGCATGACACCACCGACCCGGTCATGGCCAAAGAAAATTTGTCCACCACCTACCGAAAAAACCTGCGGGATATAGAAAAATCCCTGTTTCATCATATACGGTCCCTGTTCAAACACACGGTCTATGAGGTCACCCTGCCGGAATACTCCGTGCTCCAGCATGACCTGTTTGCCCAAAAGACCTGGGATTTGCTGGGACTCACCAAAAGCCAGCTTGCAGCTGCCGGGGCCATTGTGGGCGGCACCATGGGGGTAATGATAGACACTGCGGCCCACGGTTTGAGTTTCGGCCTGTTCACGGCCATGGGCGGCATCCTGGGGGCGGGATCTGCCGTGATGGGCGGCAGGCGCATGGCAGAGGGAAGCCCCGCCGGAATCCGCCTGGGCGGGGACCGGCTCCAGGTGGGCCCCAACAAAAATATCCAATTGCTGTATATTCTTCTGGACCGTGCCCTGATCTACTATTCCCATATCATCAAACGGCCCCACGGCCGGCGGGACACAAAAACAGTGCAGGCCGGCCAGGATGACACGGGCAAAAAACTGGGGTTCTCCACCCGCATGACCCCTGCCCAGCGGCAGATATGCGCCCGGTATTTCAAGGCTGTCACCGGCCGCAGACTGGTCCGGGACAAAAAAGCCGCGCTGGCATTTGCCGTGCTGGTGCAGACCCTGCTGGAAGAGATCGCAGACCAGGATAAATTCTAATACCACGAAGGTCACGAAGAACACGAAGTAGCTCTTCCTTCGTGTTCTTCGTGACCTTCGTGGTAAAATGATCTGACAGCCCTGATGGCCTGAAATGGATGGATTGAGGGTTAGAATGAATTCACCGGAGGCCAGGCTAAAAAATTATGTACATATGCAGTGACCTGGCCTATATTTGATTTTTGTATGTGTTCAGGACCTGTTTCCTGTTAAAAGAGCTGCCAATTGTAAAACTAAGGATATGCCGATCCATGTTAGCGCATCTGTTCAGCCCCATCAAAATAAAAGACCTTACAGTGAAAAACCGGTTGATGATGTCTGCCATGAGTATCAATTTCGGGGTGGATGCACACTGCCATGTGACGGACCAGCTCACCGCCTATTTTGTGGCGCGGGCCAGGGGCGGTGCCGGCATGATGCTGGTGGGGGGCGGCAGCGTCCACCCCGGGGGACAAGAGCTGCCGGACCTTCCCCAGATGTATGAGGATGCCTGTATCCCCGCTTTGCAGCGCATGGTGAAACAGGTCAAACCCTACGGGGCGGTCTTCGGGGTTCAGCTCATGCACGGGGGCCGCCAGTCTTATCTGCCTGAAAAAGTGGCGCCGTCCGCTATCCCGGCCCCGGCAGTGGTGAAAGGAAATGTCCGGGCGCTTGCGGTGCATGAAATAAAAGATCTGGCAGGATGTTTTGGGGATGCGGCCCGGCGGTGCCGGGAAGCAGGATTTGATTTCATTGAGATCCATGGGGCACACGGGTATCTGATCAACCAGTTCATGTCCCCCAATGCCAACATAAGGACCGACCAGTACGGCGGCAGCTTTGAAAACCGCACCCGTTTTCTGTTTGAGATCCTGGCAGATATCCAGGCAAAGGCGGGCAGCGATTTTCCAGTGGGTCTGCGCATCAACGGCAATGATTACATGAAAAACGGGTGGGAGCTGGCAGACACCCTCCGGCTGGCCCCGCTGCTGGCAGGGGCCGGGGCCGCATACCTGCATGTGTCCGCCGGGGTGTACGGCTCCACCGAGCTGACCATTCCCTCCATGTATACCCCCCAGGGATGTTTTGTGCACCTGGCCGAGGCGGTGAAAAAAGCAGTGGATATTCCGGTGATCACGGTGGGGCGGATAAAGGACCCGGCCCATGCCGACCAGATTATCCAAACCGGCCAGGCAGATATGGTGGCCCTGGGCAGATCCTTTCTGGCAGACCCTAATTATCCGGAAAAGGCGAGGACCGGCAGGACCGATGAGATACGGCCCTGTGTGGGGTGCTGCCTGGGATGCATCCACGCGGTGCTGGCCAAGGAACCAGGGGGGTGTGTGGTGAATCCGGATGTGGGCAGGGAATACCGGATGCCAACCCAAACCAGACCCGGAAAAAAAGCAAAAATACTGGTGGCAGGGGCCGGGCCGGCAGGCCTGGCAGCTGCCAGGCAGTTTGCCCTGGCCGGCCATGAGGTTCTGGTATGTGAGCAGGGTCCGGCATCCGGCGGGCTGCTGGGCCTGGCTGCCAAAGCCCCGGGCCGGGGGGAACTGGGAGATATCCTGGCTTTTTTCACCCGGGAACTGGCCCGTCTCAGGGTGCCGGTGCAGTATGATACCCCGTTTTCCAGGGAAATTTTAAAAAAAGAGACCCCGGACCATGTGGTGCTTGCCACCGGATCTTTGCCGGAAATGCCCGTGGTCAAGGGACTTTTTACCACCCGGATGTCCCTGGTTACCAGTGTGGACCTGCTCATGGGACAAGAGAGGGCCGGCAGCCGGGTGATTGTGCTGGGCGGCGGCATGGCCGGGCTGGTGGTTGCGGATTTTCTGGCAGACCGGAAAAAAACCGTGGTGGTGCTGAACCGCAAAAAAAGCTTTGCCGAGGAGATGGCTTCCAATGACCGGTATTATCTGAGAGAGCGCCTGAAAAAAGGCGGGGTCACCCTGTATAAAAAAGTGGCTGTCCAGGCATTTACCCCTGACGGGGTGCAGTTTACATCCAATGGCGAAAAGCAAGTGCTCCAGGGCTTTGACACGGTGGTGATATCTGAAAAACACCAGGCAGTGCGGGATGCGAAAATTCTGGAAAAAGACTCACCCGCCCGGTTTCACCTGATCGGGGATGCAAAATCCCCCAGGCATCTGATGTACTGCATCAGTGAGGCTGAGGAACTGGCGCAGACAATGTGACCTCCCTTATAACCGGGAAGAAATCAAAGAATAGGTGTAAAAAGATTTTTCACAACCATTTCCAAAGCTGATATGCATCGTACCGACTGCGGGTTGAAAAACCATGCTCGCCAGCGTTTTTGAGTCAAAACAGTCTGTTCTGGGATGCGAACAGATCGATCGGGGATAGCCCGTGTGGTCTGAAAGCATCTTCTTTACCGTTTTAACACCGATCTCTCCGTTATATTTTTCTATCAAAGCGGACATTACTTTATACCGGTTAAACGAACTGTTTTCAGGGTCCTCTTTTTTTACGTCATTTGCTGCCATTTCCGGATCAAGAATATGATTTGCATGACAAAGATGCGTATCGCCGTAAATGGGACGAAAAAAACCAGGGGAACATTCTATATTACATATCCCTTCATTGGGATGGGATAATAAATAATTATTCGGAAGACTTTTGGGCACTGTCTTTAGATAATTTGCAGCCTCTTTCAATGTAGTGAATCGCAGTAGTTCTCTGATCAAGATATTGGTCGGCAGTCCAATGGCACGCTCATTGTTGTCTATGGCCATCCAGAGAACGCAAAGCCCGGCGGAATTCATGCCCATATAGGCGGGTATCCCGGGATGCGTATATATGAGGGTTTCCAGACCGGAGGGCTCGATGTGGTGTAAAACACAATCCAGTTGGCCGGCCGCCCAATGGAGAATATTTTCATCATTGGTCTGACCGCAAATCAAGTCGCCGGATTCGGTAGCTGTCCCCATGGCGGCAACACTGGTGCAGTGGTCAGCAGTTGCAGGATGCTTGAAGTGTTTTTCATATACACATGTGATCAAGAGGATATCTTCAAAAGAAATATTGCTTCCCCTTGAAAATCCCTCCATTTCTTTCAGGGTTTCCGGGGCGTATTTTTCAATACAGGGCAGAAACCTCCTTGCCTGGGGCAGCCATTGCGCCATGGGTATTTGATCTTCATGCACAGCTGCCTTTTCAAGGGATTTTTGAATGACAGGAATACTGTCTTTCCATTGCTGTCCGATGATCTTGCCTCTTTCTATCGCTGTTCCTTGAGCCTTGATATATCTGGTATGCATAACAATCCTCTGTTTTTATAATCAACCGATGAGCCTATTCGATAATATAGTCAATGGAATCAATATTGAATCGGTAGCGGTCTCCCCTGTAGGTGTAATACCCGAGTTCAACCGGAACATTCTGTTTGTCAAAGACAAGGAATTCCAGTTCAATACAAGGGAAAGGTTCTGATACGTTAAAAATGGATTTTTCTTTTTCACCTGCCAGGACAGCTGAAAACGTCTGGTTTGAGTGATGTGGAATGACACCGAATTTTTCCTTGAGCAACGGATAGCGCAATCCGTCCAAGTCTTCTTTCAGCAAATTACCGAACTCTGCATATGACATAAAATTCTTTTCAATCATTATGGGTTCGCCATCCACATAAAATACACGCAATGTATAAATCACACGATCGTCTTCATCCAGGTCCAGCAGAGTGGAAATACGTTCTGAAGGTTCCATGACTTTGGTTTCAATGGTCTTTGATGTTGGGTGAAGACCATAATTTCTGATATCTTTGAAAAATCCGGTCGTGATATCCAGATTGTAAAGAAAGCCCTGGGGCTGTCGCTGGGTGAGAAATGTCCCCTTGCCTTTTTTGCGCACAACCATTCCTTCAATGACCAACTTATCCAATGCTTTTTTTGATGTCATCCGGCTTACATTGAATTTTTCAGCAAGCTCCATTTCCGTGGGCAATTTGTCTCCAATTTCAAATCCCCTCTGTGTAATAATTTC
>JAABTU010000088.1 GCA_011389715.1 Desulfotignum sp. | reverse complement strand
CATGCCTGATAATATCGGCATTGATTCCGCCTGCATCGGTCTTGCCGCAGCAGATATTCAGATCCCACTGCTGCCCTGCAATTATCCGTTCCTTCATCAGTCTGTAACTGATGAAATTGAAAAGCTTACCGACCAGCAAAAAGCTGATTAAAACAAGGGCTGAAATCACACCGGACTGTTCTAGTAATTGGCTCATTCACTGGATTCCTTTATGGTCAATGGTTTCATTTCCAGGATTGTTGTGGTGTGTGATATCTTTGCCGATACAGCAGACAAATACCCCCGCCGGATTCAGCATCCCGGTTTTCCCCTGTAAAAGCCGGTATCATATCCGGCAATTGATAAGATAATGTTTGGAATCTGTTTTATTTTCATCAGTACTGCCAGGGCAGCCTATATTCTCGCTGATTTGCAGATTTTTTTCAAATTAACCGAAATTTAACCATTGCATCATTGTGCTGGGAAAAATTTTGGATGCCGCCAAAACAGCCGACAAAAAAGGGACCTGTTTCAATCTGGTGGTGCTCAGCGACCATGGCGGCTGTGGACAGCACCACAACACCGGTCACCCTGATGTACTCACCATCCCATTTATTGCATATGGCAAACCTGTCAGAAAAGGGTACCGTTTGGCCGGGCCGGTATCAATTCTGGATATTGCCCCCACCATCGCAAAACTGATGGATATTCTGCCCCACCCGGAATGGCAGGGCCGGGTTATTTCAGACATCTTTGTGCCCTGCTCCCGCAAAGTCCCCATGATGCGGCTGGGATAGGCTGGATATCCAGATCATCCTTTTTTTTCTGCATCAATAACATACAGACCGGCTTTGGAAAGAGGTGACTGAACACAGCTGTTTTCGTCAAGATATGCCATGAAATCCTTCAGAGGCATGGGGCGGGCATACCGAAAACCCTGCATCATGTCGCAGCCTTCTTTCACAAGAAACCGCTCCTGAACGACAGTTTCAACACCCTCTGCAATAACGGTCAATGACATGGCTCTGGCCATGGCAATAGCGGCACGCACAATGGCCTTGTTATGGTCACCTGTTTCAATCCCGTTGATAAGGGACTGATCAATTTTCAGGGTATTGATGGGCAGATTTTTCAGCATGTTCAAAGAAGAATACCCGGTGCCAAAGTCATCCAGCTCAATATGAATCCCCATTTCCTGCAAGGCCTTGAGGGTTGTCCGGCCGTTGTCAATGTCATTGAGCAGGCAGGTTTCAGTGAGTTCAAATTTTAACTGCCGGGTATCCACCTTGTTGTCTGCGATAATCGCTTTTACTTTCTGTAAAAAATTTTCATCGGAAAACTGGCGAGCACTGGAATGGCACATATGTTTTTCATTGCCCAGGACATAGGGCCGGCTGAGAGAGATCCGTATTTTTTCAGCAATATCCAGGGCTTTTTTCCGACTGATGTCATGCTGGCCATCAAGGCATTCCAGCAGCACAACAAACTCATGGTGGCGGGTTTTGCCTGGGTGAAAACCCGCTGCAGAGCGATTTTTAAAGCATCCCGGTCATCCAGGTGCACCAGCTGCAGCACGCTGATTGACAGTTTCGGGAAAATCAGGTACTGGTGTGATATCATGATAGAAGAGAAAAGAAACGGCCTTGTTTTTCTGGCCCGCAAATGCCGCCTGCTCACCATGGAACAGGAAGAAAAATTGGTGGCGCATTTGCATAAACGCAGGGAAAAACAGCCTGAATACACCGAACTTGAGCTGCTTCAGAAAACTCTGTCCCAAGACGAAATCCAGTTTATTCTGGCAGTGAAAGACCACCTGAAAATGAAAATGCTGGACAAACGCTTCGGGGAACTGGGGGTAGCCAACCGGTTTGTCCGGCCGGAAAACGTCCGGCAGGCACTGGATCTTCAAAACGATCTTTTCAAAAAAAACAAACAGAGCAAACGCATCGGTGATATTCTACTGGAAAACAAGCAAATATCACGGGCTGATAAAACCGCTATTCTTCTCACCCAGGACAGGATTGCAGATGAATATCTGGCAGAGGCCATGAATGATATCGCCGCCACCGAAATTGAAAAACTTTCCTTGAACATGCGGTTCGGTGCTATTGCCGTTAAAAAAGGCATGATAACCCTTGACCAGCTCAACACAGCACTCAAGCTCCAGGAGCAGGAAGTGGTTACCGGCAGACCCCGGCGGTATCTGGGGGAAATCCTCCAGGAGATGTATCACATTTCCCGGGATGATCTGACACATATCCTGAAAATCCAGAAAGAGATGGAAAAAAAACGGCTGGCCCTTGAAACCGCCCTTTCCCGATATTATTCTGAAACCAGCATAAACAAAAGGCTGTCCAGGTCATTCAGGTACCATTTTTCCAAAAATAAATTGCAGGCCCATGTCCAGAAAATACAAACCCTGCACGAAGATGTAAATCTTCCAGATTTTATAAGGTGGCTGAACGCCATCGGCATCGCTTTCGGTTTCATTGAATCGGAAAAAATACAGTCTTTTATGACAAAAGCCCCTGAAGGCAGCCAAATCAGTATTGCCAGAGGTACCCCCCCTGTAAAAGGCAAAGACGAGGCTGTGCAATATTTTTTTGATACCTCCCCCCAAGCCGAAGACAACCCGAATACACCGACAGCCCTGGTGCGTAAAGGTGAGGTGCTGGCCAGAATTTTCCCGCCGGAGGACGGACTGCCGGGAAAAGATGTCTGCGGGTTTTCCATTGCACCACCGCCACCCGGGCGGATATCCCTTAACCCGGGGCAGGGGGTGATAGAAAGAAACAACACCTTTATCGCCGACACCGACGGCCTGGTCACCCTTTACAAGGGCAGAACCCTGTTTGTCCAGTCCGGAACCCGGACCATCCCCACCCGGCAACATACCGGCCAGATTGATACTGATCTTTCCGATCAATACCAGGACATCATTCTCAAAGTGGAAGGCACCATCCTTGAAAACGGACGTATCCGATGCCGGCAGCTGGAAATTGCCGGCGATGTTTTCGGTCGGGTATACGCAGCCGGAAACATCCATGTTAACGGCGTCATCGGCCGGGAAAAAGAAATTCAAAAAAAACCGGCCAGATTAACCGCCGACGGTGATATCTTTATCAATAAAAAAATTATGCATGCAGTTATCATCACCAGCAAAGGACTCAAAGCCCCTGCTGCCGACCTGGTATCATCACGGGTGACGGCTTTTGGGGATATTGTGGTGAAGAATGTCATCTCAGACAGCGCTGGTCCCTGTATCCTCCAGATCGCCAGACAGGCAGGGGAAATGGAAACCCCGTTTGATGAACCTATCCAAAACCGCAAAGCTGCCCTGGATGAACTGGCGCAAAAACACGCACTGGATGAGCTAAACCAGCGGCTTGCTGCAAAGGTTAGTGCCCGGGACACCTATCTGGCAGAACATGAAATCCTGGGTTTTCTCAAAGCAGTGCTGAATTGCCCCCAAATTAGACACATCCCGTCCCTGCGGGCAAAAACAAAAGCAGTTTTCCGCAACGTTAAATCCTTTCCAGACCTGCCGCCGGTGCCTGAAAATGCCCTGGCTGATGCCGGAGATTTCCTGGAAACCGTGTATACAAAAACAGCGCCTTTGGATATAACAGAGCAACTTCAAAAAATTGAAGAGATGCGGCAGATCAAATACGGCATGTACCGGGCTGCCGTCAATGCGAGCCGACGTCATAATCTTGCATATGAAACCCGGAAAAAGGCCCTTCTCAAAAAGGTTCAGGCACTGGCACCGGATATTCAAAAAACCAAAGACCAGATCCAGTCACTCATCTCCCGGCGGGATGCATTTCTGCTGCGCAGGGATTTGCAGTTACCGGGTACGGCAGCCCCCACCATCAAGGTAAAGAACCGGGTCCAGAAGGGAACCGTGATCAAAGGGATACATGCTGCATGCACCATTGATCAGGACATATACGGGGTCAAGTTTTCGGAAACAATAAAAACCGGCCGGACACCGGCAAAAATTATCATTGAAGGGCTTTACGAATAGATCCCACACGCTTTTTTTATGCAAAGGTGCGGCTGCCGGGGGAGTCAGTGACATGGCAGCAATCTTTCTGAAAAGAGGCTTTCACCGCCTCCACCATGAAATAGAGCCGGTTTCTGATATTGACCTCGGAGGTACCGGCATCAAAGTCCAGGTATAACAGGTTCATGTCCGGATAAAGGGCTTTGATGCGCTTTTCCACCCCCTTGGAAACAATGTGGTTGGCAATGCACCCAAAGGGCTGGACACTGATGACATGGGTGATCCCTTCTTCTGCCAGACAGGCGATTTCACCGGGAATCAGCCAGCCTTCCCCGAACTGGTTCACCAGAGACAGGATCCGGCCGGCCTTGTCCGCCACGGTGCGGATATCATGGAACGGCGTATAAAACCGGAACCGTGAAAACCGCTGGTTGATCCTTTTATGAAAGGTGTTTAAGAAAGTTTCAATGAACTGCCCCAGAATGTCGCTTATTTTCCGGTGCCGGATATGGGCACGGATATTCTCCCTGTAATTGACAAAATCCTGGACAAAATAATCCAGAATCGGCGGGATGACCGGCTCAATCTGGTTTTCCATGAGAAACTCCGCCAGAAACTGGTTCCCGAACCCATTGTATTTGACATAAATCTCTCCTACAATGCCGATTTTTCCCATCACCCGGTCATGCATATCCACCTGGTTGAAATCCGACACCGCCGCATCCAGCAGGGAAAAAAACCGGTCATAGTCCCTGGCCAGGATGCAGGGCTGTGCTGCTGCGATATAGTGTTTGCGCAGGTGCGCGGCCCTCCCTTTGTGAACTTCTCTGACCGCAGTGGCATAGTACATCTTGGCAATGCAGTCTGCATACATGGTGGTGACGAACAGCAGCTTGAGTATTTTCAGCCAGTTGATGTCAAATCCCGGCTGGTGTGTCAGTCCCTGAGCACTGGTCACGGAGATCACAGGCACATGATCGAATCCGGCCGCCACCATGGCTTTTCTGATCACAGACAGGTAACTGGATGCCCGGCACTGCCCCCCGGTCTGGGTGATACCCACCGCAATCCGGCCCGGGTCATACCGCTTAGACTGCAGTGCCTTGATGATATCCCCGGTCACCAGAACCGCAGGATAGCAGATATCATTGCCTGCATACCGCAGGCCTGTCTCCACCGAGAACCTGTCCGGCGGTGGCAGAATCTCAAACCGGTACCCGGCGGTTTGAAATATCGCCGGAAGGTACCCGGAATAATCTTCGGCAAAAAACGGGGCAATGATCTTTCTGGCCCGCACCCGAATGAATTGAGCTGGATCATCTGGATGTGGTCCGGCTGCCGGGCCACCCAGGAAGCTGCACGGTACAGCCGGTTTGGATAGGCCCACTGGGTCAGGACCTGCAGGGAATCAAACCCTTTGTCACTGGTGTCGGGAACAGCATCTTCCGTAATAAAATCCACACCAAAATCGGTCAGAATCCGGGGAATCTTCTGGTTGATCAAGGGGTCGATGTGGTAGGGACGGCCGGACCGCTCAACCAGCCGGGCCCCTTTTTCCCGGACCGCCTTTTTGTATGCCTTATGGGCGGCCAGCCCCTTTTTCACCGCAGCCCTGATGCGGGATCCGGCAATGCCCAGGGGTTTGAGATATGCCACACAGGCCCTGGTCAGCAGGGCGGCATCCCTGAAGGTGATCACCGGCTTGTCCAAAGGGATACCCTTTCTTCTACCAAGGTCCAGGCTGCTGTCAATCACATCGGTATAACTGCTGACAATGGGGCAGTTAAAGGTGTTGTGCACCTGCGAAAACTCTTCATATTCATACATGACAAGGGGGTAGAAAATGCGGTCCACCCCGCGCCTGACCAGGTCCAGCACGTGGGCATTGGCCAGCTTGGCCGGAAAACAGATATTGTCTGACATGATGCTGCCCTTGGCAGCGTCACTCATGGCCATGGTGGAACCGGCCGACAAGGTGACATTGATGCCGCAATGCACAAAAAATGCATGCCAGAAGGCAAAATTCTCATAAAAATTCAGGCACCGGGGAATCCCCACCGTAAATTTCGGTTTCCTGTGGGGGGCCAGATTCCGGTCAAACAGCAGCCGGTATTTAAAATCGGCAAAATCAAACCCCTTTTTTGGCCGTCCTTCGCCTTTTGCCCCGAAAATTTTTTCGCACCGGTTACCGGAATAAAACGATCCGCCGCTGGAAAAAACGAAACGGGTGACAGCACAGGCATTCTCACATCCTTTGCACACGATCTGCCGGGTTTTGAAATCAGCAATGGTATCCAGCCGGTCCAGGGCGGCAAACCCCTTGGCCCGCAGACCCTTATTGGCAACAGATTTTTTCACCGCCAGTGCAGCCCCCAGAGCCCCCATCATTTCCGGCATGTCCGTATGAGTGATACAGGTGCCTGTCAGAATTTCCAACGCCCGGACAATGGCGGGATTTTTACCGGCCCCGCCCTGGAGCACGATATGATTTCCCATCTCCCCCATGTCAATGAGCTTGAGCACCTTGAACAGGCAGTTTTTCACCGTAGCGGTCAAAGGATATATCTGCCGTACTGCTTCACTGGTGCAGATCACCTCCTGGACAAAGGGCAGGGCCATGATCTGGGAAAACCCCATGCCTGCCGAACCGGTCACAGACAATTGCAGCCGGCAGTTGCCCAGCTGTGCGGCCACATCTGAAAAAAACAGGGACACGGTATCCATGATCCGGGCATAATGCCGCTGATACCGTGAAAAAATCAATTTACGGGTCTCATCCACCAGCACCAGTTTGGCGGTGGTGGAACCGATATCCAGGCCGGCAAGGTATGTTATGTTCTGTTTCACCCGACTATCTCTCGATTTTTTTTATGTTTTATGGTACTTTTATTCCGAATCCGCCACATATGCAAGGGATATCAGCCAGGCCCATGTTAAATGCGCACACTGCCTGAAATATGCACCGTCCCTGACGGCACCCTGTTTTCGGCCCGGGATTGAAACCGCTGACCGAGCATGCACAGGCTGCCGTAAGGGACATACAAAGACAAGGTTAGCCAGGGTTTCAATGGGAACTGTTTTTGCCATAAAAAAATATGCCATCCACGACGGACCCAGCATCCGGACCACGGTGTTTTTCAAAGGATGCCCCCTTGCCTGTCAGTGGTGTCACAATCCCGAAGGCATGGACAGCAAAATTGCCCTGGTGTGGAAAAAAGACAAGTGCATCGGATGTATGGCCTGTGTGGCGGAGTGTACGCAGCAATGTCTGGTATTTGAAAACAATCTTCTCAAAAGAAACCCGGCTGCCTGCATAAAATGCCTGCACTGCACAAATATTTGCCCGGCCCTGGCACATGAAGCTGTGGGCCGAAAAGCGGATGTGACTGATATCATGGCTGAGATCCTGAAAGACAGACTTTTTTATGACACATCCGGCGGCGGGGTAACCTTTTCAGGAGGAGAACCCCTGATGCAGCCTGATTTTCTGATAGCACTTCTCAAAGCATGCGGCAGATCAGGCATTCACCGGGCGGTGGACACCAGCTGCTTTGCCCCGGCCCGGGTGGTCCTGGCCATGGCAGACCATTGTGATCTGTTTCTGGTGGACCTCAAACATATGGACAGCGAGATTCACCGGCAGTATACTGGGGTGCCCAACGAGAAAATCAAAAAAAACATTGTCCTGCTGGCCCGAAAAGGCCATGAAATCCGGGTGCGCATCCCGCTGATTGACGGCTTTAACATGGATGAAAAAAATATGCGGGCAAGTGCTGATTTTCTGGCATCCCTGCCCGAAATCCAGGGGGTTGACCTGCTGCCGTACCACAGCATTGCCAAAGGCAAATACAAAAAAATGGGCCTGGCAGACAACTCCGGCCGGTTTGCACCCGTCAGCAGCCGGCAGATTGACCGGTGCGCCGACATATTCAAACAACACAAACTGGTGGTCCAGGTGGGGGGATAACTCAATGAACAACAGGATTGCACGGCTTCGGCAACACAGTTTTTCAGCACACCCGGCATTGTCCATTGAACGGGCTTTACTGGAAACCCAATATTATAAAGAACACAGTGGCAAATACAGCCTGCCCGCCCTTCGGGCCGGTTTTTTCAAATTTCTGTGTGAGAAAAAAACCCTGTACATCGGAGATGATGAGCTGATTGTGGGAGAACGGGGACCGGCCCCCAAGGTAGTGCCCACCTTTCCTGAACTCACCTGCCACAGTCCTGACGACCTGCGCATCCTCAACAGCCGCAAAATGACCAGTTATACGGTCAGAAAAGAAGATATCACAGCCTATGAAGAAAAAGTGATCCCTTACTGGAGCGGCAGATCCATGCGGGAGCGCATCTTTTCCAGGGTGCCGGAAGCCTGGCAGAAAGCTTACAAAGCAGGGTTGTTCACCGAATTCATGGAGCAGCGGGCACCGGGGCACACCGCCCTGGACGGCCAGATCTACCAGACGGGGATGACCGGTTTCAAAGCCCGTATCCAGGCCCGCATCGCCGGTCTTGATTATCTCAACGATCCTTCGGCATCGGACCGGTATGAACAGCTCTCAGCCATGGACACGGCCTGCGATGCCGTGATCATCTTTGCCCGGCGCCATGCAGACCTGGCCCTGCAGATGGCGCAAAAAGAAACCGATCCCCGGCGCAAAGAGGAGCTGCACACCATGGCTGCCGTGTGCAGGCAGGTGCCTGAAAACGCCCCCCGCACCTTTTATGAAGCCCTGCAGATGTACTGGTTTGTCCACCTGGGCACCATCTCCGAACTCAACGGCTGGGATGCCATGTCCCCGGGTCACCTGGATCAGCACCTGCTGCCCTTTTACGAAAAAGACCTGGCAGACGGTACCCTGACCCGAAAAACCGCCAAAGAGCTGCTGGCCTGCCTCTGGATCAAGATCAACAACCACACCGCCCCCCCCAAGGTGGGGGTCACGGCCAAAGAAAGCGGCACCTACAATGACTTTACCCAGGTAAATTTAGGGGGGCTGTACCGGGACGGTACCGATGCCGCGAACCCGGTGTCCTTACTGATTCTGGAAGTGGCGGACGAACTGCACCTGCTTCAGCCCCAGCCCAGTGTCCACATCAGCGGCAAAACACCGGACCGGTTTCTATCTGCCGCATTACAGATCATCAAAAAAGGATACGGGTACCCGTCACTCTTTAATGCCGACATGGTGATCCAGGAACAGATCCGGGCGGGCAAATCCATTGAAGATGCCAGGGAAGGCGGCACCTCCGGGTGCATTGAAACCGGCGCCTTCGGCAAAGAGGCCTATATTCTCACCGGATACCTGAATGTCCCCAAAATTCTTGAGATCGCCCTGAACAACGGAACAGATCCCTTGACGGATGAAACCGTGGGTATCCGCACGGGTGATCCTGGCACCTTTGAAAGCTTTGAAGACCTTTACATTGCCTTTGCCCGCCAGCTTGCATATATAGTCGACCTGAAAATACAGGTGAACAACTATATTGAGCGCATGTATGCCAGATACTGTCCGGCCCCGTTTCTGTCCGTGGTGATAGATGACTGCATTGACAAGGGCAAAGATTATTATGACGGCGGACCTAAGTACAACACCAACTATATCCAGTGCTGCGGCATCGGCACGGTCACCGACAGCCTGTCCGCCATCAAGACCCATGTCTTTGACAACAGAACCGTGTCCTGGGATCAGCTGTTGAACGCCCTGGCCAATGACTTCACGGATGCCGAACCCCTGCGCCTCACCCTGTGGAACCGGACCCCGTTTTTCGGCAATGACGATGACCGGGCCGATGCCATCATGCAGCAGGTGTTTCAGTCCCTTTTTGCGGCCATCGACGGCAAACCCAACACCAAGGGCACCGGATACCATTTGAACATGCTGTCCACCACCTGCCATGTCTATTTCGGCAAGATGCTCGGGGCCACCCCCAACGGCCGGCATGCCCATATGCCGGAGTCAGACGGCACCTCCCCCTCCCACGGGGCGGACAGAAACGGCCCCACGGCCGTGATCAAGTCCCTGGCCAAAATGGACCAGGTGAAATCCGGGGGTACCCTGCTCAACCAGCGGTTTTTACCCAGTGTCCTTTCAACAGACCAGGACCTGAAAAAACTGGCTGCTTTGGTACGCACCTATTTCCGGCTTGGGGGCCATCATATCCAGTTCAATGTGGTGGACACCCAGACCCTCAGGCAGGCCCAGCAGACCCCGAATGAATACCGCAACCTGCTGGTGCGGGTAGCGGGATACTCTGATTATTTTGTGGACCTTGATGCCGACCACCAGGAGGAGATCATCTCCCGCACCGAACAGGAGATGGCATAAACCGGTCAGGCATGCACACCAAAAGGGCTCCTGAGGCATCCGCATCATGCATATTTTATGCAGTTTTCACCTGTTGTCAGCAGGAGGGCCGAGTATCAACCGCTGGGGATCGCAGTTTTCCCGCAGGATTTTGAGTTCCTTGTCCGTGGGGGGAGCGGCCTGGACCGCCCGGGACACATCCATGGCAAACCCGGTGTGTTCAAGAATCATGTCCGGTGTGGTGCCGGGATAGTATCGATCCAGATACATTTTGCCTGTGTGTTCATCAAACCGCATCACTCCCAAGTTGGTGACCACCACGCTGACACCGCCGGGCCTGAGACCTTCCGCCTCCCGGGAGCCGTTGCCGGTCAGCTGTCCCGGACTGGTGAGAAAATCCAGCTGGGTCACAAATTTGCGTTTTTCATGCTGCATAAAGGCAATGCACCGGGGCACGAAACTGGCCACGTCACACCCCCCGCCGCTGCCGGAAAACCGGACATCCGGAGAATAATAATCCCCGATACAGGTGGTGTTCAGATTGCCGTAAGGGTCGATCTGGGCCGCACCCAGTATGGCGATCACCCGGTCCCCGGTGATGCGGTTCTGCATGGTGGCAAAGGCATCGGTAAGACTGGCATTGGCCGCTGCCCAATACATGATCCTGGGATCTGCTACTGCAAAAGGAATTTCCTCCAAAAGCGAATCCATGGCACCGGTTTCAAAAAAAATCACGCTGTCCGGGGCATTGATTTTCTTGGCTGCCATGGCCGCCAGCATGGAGATGCCGGTGCCGGAGAAAACAATATCCCCGTTTTTGATCTCCCGGGCCGCCATGATGGTCATGATCTCCTTGGGGGTGTAAGATATCTTCATAATCAATCTCTTTTCATATTCACGCTGTAACCGGTTCTCGGATCTGCGGCAACCGCTTCCAATCTGTCTTTTCCCACCAGCTCCAGAAACTGCTCATGATTGTCCACGCCGAAGATGAACCGGTCCTGGTAGGCCGTGAAGGCATTCTCGTCTCTGGCAGCTGCGGCAAACTGTTTCAGGTATTGGGCATCATAGTCATAGTGGCCGTACACGGCAGTGGGATATCCGCCAAAAGGCACATGGCACACCGCAGACACATGGATGAAAGGAATCTGGTTCATGTCCGGGTTCTCTCTGAGCACTGCCTTTTCCACCAGGTTTTCACAGGTCACGATCACATGCCTGGATGCCTTGGCCTGTTCCACATCGGCAAAGGTCAGGCCCTGGATGCGGCAGGTGCCCATGGGATCTGCCTTTTGCACATGGATGATGGTGACATCCGGGTTGATGGCGGGTACGGCCACCACTTTTTTGGCACCCCCCCAGTTCCCGAAGGGGTTGTCCACCACTGCCAGTTTTTTGTCCACGATTTTCGGGTCGGATTGGCGCATGGATGCTGAAAACCCCCAGGTGGTAAGCATATCCGATCCCAGTCCGGACAGGGTGGGCAGAAAAGGCACCCCCATGGCCCCTGCCATGAACCGCAGGCTCATCATGTAATTGGAATAATCTTCAAACTGAATCTCATTGTTCTGGATGGCCCTGGCAAACCGGATACAGGTGGGGGCGGCTTTGCCGTTTCCCCCATACGCGATCTCCAGTTTGGATATGCACCCAGCCCCCACCAGTTCATCCAGTCCCGTGCCGTTGGAGTGGGCATACAAATGCAGGTCCGTGATTTTCTGGCGGATGATTTCATACACCGCCGCCATGGGGTTGCGGTTCAGGGTGAATCCGCCGATGGAGATGTGGGCCCCGTTTTTTACAAACCGGGTCACCGCTTCTGCAACGGGCATGGTCTTGTCTGTATCGTTGTTCATTTTACCTACCTGGTATCCTTTATCCTGAAGTTGTCAATAACACCATGCCCTGACGGGCACAACAAAGCATGAAAGCTGTTAGCTGTTAGCTTTTAGCTGTTAGCTGTTAGCTGAGTACTGATGGCTGACGGCTGAAGGCTGAGGCTTTCATATAACACCCATGCCCTGGCGGGCACAACCAAAAATGAAAGTATGAGCAGGCAGATATTAACTTAACACTTAAAACTTTCATATAAAAACAGTAAATATCATTAAAGTTCCCGGAGTTTCAACACTTTATCCGCAGCAAGGCAAATTTCAGGGTTTATATTGCGGTGAACGGGTTGAGGGGAGGTGCCGGCACGGTTGTTTGTTTTGCCTTTCAGGGTTCCCGGTACAGGGCAAGCACCCCTGACCGGGCCAGTTTCTTGATGCCGAAAGGTGCCAGTTCCCCGAGCAGGGCATCAACGGTGAGTTCATCCCCGGTGACCTCAAAAATGAAATGCTGCTCTCCTTTATCCACAATTTTTCCCTGGAAGGCGGTGATGATATGCTGAATCTTTTCTTTGTTTTCCGGTTCCGCCTTGACACATACCAGGGCCATTTCCCGTTTTACCGCTTCTTCTCCGGTCATGTCCCGCAGCTTGATGACATTGACCAGCCGTTTGATCTGTTTCATGCATTGTTCCAGCATCAGGGGGCTGGCCAGGGTGGTAATGGTGATCCTGGACATTTTCGGATTTGCTGTGGGGGCGCCGCAGATGGTTTCAATATTATAGCCCCTTCCGGCAAAAAGACCGGTGATACGGGCGGTTACGCCGGGTTCGTTTTCAACCAGCATGGTCAGTGTGTATTTTTTGGTTTCCATGGCTCTCCTTTCAGAAACACCGCAATATACCACAATGTATCCGGAAAATGAACCATAGATTTTGTTTTGACATGCAGCACATCGGGGCAGGGTTTTTCATGCACCCGGTTTGCCGGCCTGGCTGCCGCCCCGGGTGGTGCCCTGTGCCCGGCCCGAGATCCTCCGGGGCTGCTGTGCGTGAAATCCAGAAGGTGGACACTGGCCTGCTGTATGCGCTTCTGCCGTTCTGATATGGTTGGTTTGCCCCTCCGGCTCTGACGGTTCCGGTCACAGGGAACCACCCGGGGCTCTACCTTTTTTTGTCCTGGTTGACAAACAGTAGGCAACCCCTTAAAATCCGGTTCATATTGTATGCCGGAGTATGCCGGAACACAAAATTTTGTAGTGACGGGCATGGTGCCGGGTAATTCAAGGGAATGAAAAATGAAAAAGTCAGGCAAGGATTATATTGTATTTCCACTGGATTTTTCCTCCATAGAAGAGGCAAAATCCCATATCAGGGTGCTGGGGGACAGGGTGGGCATGTTCAAAATTGGTCTGGAGCTGTTCATTCACCAGGGGCCGGCGGTGATTCGCATGGTTCGGGATATGAGCCCTGCCGGGATCTTTCTGGACCTCAAGCTCCATGACATCTGTGCAACGGTTTTCCGGGCCATGGGCCGGGTGGCTGACCTGGGGGTTGACCTGGCAACCGTGCATTGCAGCTCCTCTGTGGAAATGCTGAAAAGCGCGGTACAAGGCGGTGGGGAAAAAGTTGGTGTTCTCGGGGTCACCCTGCTCACGGACAATGATGGAAAAACCCTTTCCATGGGCGGGTTTCAGGAACAGTTTGTCGCGGAACCGGAAAAACTGGTGATACTTCGGGCAAAAATGGCCTGTGATGCCGGCTGCGAAGGTGTTGTTTGTTCCGGTCGGGAAGCCGCCGCCATCAAAGCCGCGTTTGGCAGAGATTTTCTAGCGGTCACCCCCGGGATCCGCCCGGCATGGAGCCTGACACCGGGGGATGACCAGAAACGGATCACCACACCGGCAAAGGCCATCGCCCAGGGCAGCGATCTGCTTGTGATCGGCCGGCCTATCCGGGATGCAAAGGACCCTGCCGAAGCTGTCCAAAAGGTGACAGATGAAATAGAAACCGCACTGGAGAAACGGGTGCCTGTCTAATCCTCTTTGTCCAGCCCGAATGCCGCGTGCAGAGCCCGCACTGCCAGTTCCGCATATTTGGCCAGGATCACACAGGAGATCCGAATTTCCGAGGTGGAAATGAGCCGGATATTGATGTTTTCCTCTGCCAGGGCCTTGAACATGGTGGCGGCCACGCCGGAATGGCTCTTCATGCCCAGTCCGATCACAGATACTTTGGCAATTTCCGTGGCAGAGAGCACCTCTTCAGCCCCCACCTCCTTGGCCACTGCCTCAGTAATTTCCAGTGCCCGGTCAAAATCATCCTTGGTAACAGTGAAGGTCAGGTCGGTTTCTCCGCCGGTCCGGGTGTTCTGGATAATCATGTCCACCATGATTTCAGCATCTGCCAGGGGGCCGAAAATTTTGGCGGATATGCCGGGCTGGTCAGGTACCCGTTTCAGGGTAATCCTGGCTTCATTCATATCACATGTAACCCCTGATACCACAGCGCTTTCCATATCAGCGCTTTCATTGACGACCATGGTTCCTTCCTCCTCATTGAATGATGATCTGACATGCAAAGGAATATTGTATTTTTTTGCAAAGTCCACCGACCGTATCTGCAGCACCTTTGCTCCCAGAACCGCCATTTCCAGCATTTCTTCATAGGAAATCCGGCTGATTTTCTGTGCTTTTTCGCAGATTCTGGGATCTGTGGTATACACCCCGTCCACATCGGTAAATATTTCACAGACATCTGCTTTCAGCGACGCTGCAATGGCCACAGCCGAGGTGTCTGATCCGCCCCGTCCCAGGGTGGTGATATCTCCGTTATAGTCTGTGCCCTGAAACCCGGCCACCACGGAAATATTTCCCTGTTCCAGGGCTTTTTGTATTTTCTGGCAGTCGATATCAAGGATGCGTGCCTTGCCGGGTGTCTGATCTGTGTGGATACCGGCCTGGAATCCCAGAAATGATTTTGCTTTGTATCCCCGTGATTTCAGGATCATCGCCATTAAGGCCGCGGTGGTCTGCTCTCCTGTGGCAAGCAGAACATCCAGCTCCCTTTTGTCAGGCTGTCTGGCTGCCTGTTTTGCCAAAGAGATGAGATTGTCTGTAACACCTGCCATGGCAGAGAGCACAATCACCACCTGGTCGCCGGCATCATGGGCCTTTGCAACCCGGTCCGCCACCCTGGATATCCGCTGGATATCCGCAACAGAGGTGCCCCCGTATTTTTGTACCCTTAGCGCCATAATATCTCCAAAAGAATGGTTCCCTAATTTATGAAAACATTCTGGATAGCACGTTTTTGCCGGTATGTCCATAGGCAAAAAAAGATATTACCCGGTTAAAGTCGGCATCATATGCAAATGCCAGTTCCAGATCAAAAGAAAACCTGTCCTCTTTCAGCAGGTCAGGCCATTCCACCACCACAACGGCATTAGTTTCCAGCATATCCTCATACCCGATACAGGCAAGTTCCTCCACAGACCCCAGGCGGTAAAGGTCCAGGTGACAGAGGCGCAGGCCCCTGTCAACCGGATATTCATTGATGATGGTAAAGGTGGGGCTGGTGATGTGAAACCCTTCATTCACCCCCAGGCCTCGGGCAAGGCCTTTGACAAACGTGGTTTTCCCGCATCCCAGATCACCTGTCAGGGCCAGGGACAGGGGGCCGGTCAGGGTCTGTCCCAGCCGCTGCCCCAAATCCCGGGTCTGGCCGTCGGTCCTTGTGATGACCTGCTGGTTCATTTCAGGTGCCTGTGGATGGCCCGGGGTATGGCCTGTATCATGTCTGCAGCCAGAAATCCGAACCCGCCCACAGTGTCTGCCAGGATATCCCCGCACAGGCCATGGATGAAAACCCCGGCAATGGCTGCGTTTTCCAAAGAAAATCCCTGGGCTGCCAGCCCGGCGATCATGCCGGTGAGTACATCTCCCATGCCGCCGGTGGCCATGCCCGGGTTGCCAACAGGACACAGAAAGATCCGGCCGTCCGGCAGGGCGACCAGGGTCTGGGCCCCCTTGAGCACCAGGATCACATTCCATGTCTCTGCAAACTTTTTTGCCACCCCTGGCCGGTCCGCCTGGACATCTCCTGTGGAGATTCCGGCCAGCCGGGCCATCTCCCCGGGATGGGGGGTCAGAACCGCCGGGGTCTTTCTGGAGGAGAGAACTGCCGGGTCGCCGGCCAGGCAGTTGATGGCATCGGCATCCATGATCAGTGGAAGGGAGCAGGTTTCCACCAGGGTGTGCACCAGTTTCCGGGTATCCGGGTCCGTGCCCAGGCCCGGCCCCAGTGCCAGGGTCTGCCGGTCTTCTGCCAGCGAAAGTATCCGGTCCAGACCGGCAGACGACAACGTGCCGGCAGCGGTTTCCGGCAGGGCCACTGTCATGGGCTCCACCACCATGGGCTCCACAATGGCATTGATGCTTTCCGGCACCCCCAGGGTCACCAGGCCGGTACCAATCCGCTTGGCAGCATTGGCGCACAGGGCCGCTGCCCCGGTTTTGCCGGCAGATCCGGCCAGGATCAGCAGATGACCGAAGGTCCCTTTGTGGCTGTCAAAAGGCCGGGGGGGAAACAACGGGGCAATGGTTTGTTTTTCCAGCACCTGGAACCGGATATCCTGTTTTCTGGCTGCAAATCCGGGGATGCCGATATCGATGACCCGCAATGTGCCGGTGTATTGGCTGCCCGGATACAACACATGGCCGGTCTTGGCAAAGGCAAAGGTGGCCGTGGCACAGGCCGTGATACACACACCGCAGACCGCCCCGGTGTTCGCATTGAGGCCTGAAGGGATATCTACGGCAAATACCGGTTTCCCGGTTTGGTTGATGCACGCGATCACATCCTTGAAAAATCCTCTCACATCCGAGTTCAGCCCGGTGCCGAAAATGGCATCCACAAACAGGTCATGATGGACCATCCGGGCCTTTTCCCGGGCAAACGCCGCCGCATCCGGCACCGCCACTACAGCACAATCGGAATAATGCGGCAGCAGTTTTTCCACCAGATCCATGTTGGCTTTGGCATCCCCGGCCACCCGGTCCGGCTCGGACAACAAAAATATTGTCACGGGAATCTGTTTTTCCATGAGATACCGGGCCATGACCCAGCCGTCCCCGCCGTTGTTGCCCCGGCCCGCCACCACCGCCACCCGGGTCTCCGAAGTGGGGCCGCATTCTTCCATGAAAAAGTCCACCGCCCCCCGTCCGGCATTTTCCATGAGCACCCGTCCGGGAATGCCGAATTTCTCAATAGTATAGCGGTCCATCTCCTGCATCTGTTTTGCTGTAACAAGAAACATTGCCAATCACTCCCATATGCTAATTTTCAGATACCACAATTGTCAGAACAGCCTCCGGGGTTTCAATAACATCCCCGTGGCGTATTTTTCTTCTTTTCCGGTTTTCCGTCTGCCCGTTCACCATAACATGGCCGGCCTGGATCCGGAACTTGGCCTCCCCGCCGCTGGCCGCCAGGTTCTCAAACTTCAGAATTTTATACAGTTCCACCGGTTCCATGGTAATCTCAACCTTCCGCCGGGTTTGTTTGTCATTTGTCATGATTCATTATTCCTGTAAAGCGCAGCCATTGTCTGTCACGGATGAAAAATATTTTCATGCATCCGGGGCGGTTTTCTGGACGGCACCTTGGCCTCTCCAGCCGGTGTGCTCACCAGCACCGCACCGGCAACTTCCAGTTCCTTGGAGATACTGAGAAGCTGTTTCACACCATCCGGATCAAAAAAGGTAAACCACAAGGACCCCAAGCCCAGGTCCGCCGCTTTTCCACAAGTGCCTTGAATTCCATAATTTTTCTCCAACCGTATTATATGTTCTTTCCAGCTTCTGCCAGGCAGCGTTTTTACCCATGACATCACCGGCGGGCCTCAGCGCGTCTGGTGGAATGGTTGATTACGGTGATTTTTTCTTTCTTTTATCTCTAACCAGGTATGAGTTACCCGGGCCTCTTTTTAACTCAAACAGATCAATAGCCTTAAAGAGGCTGCTTAAATTTTTGTATCCGTAATTTCTTGTATCGAATGATGTTTTATTAGATATATGTGATCCTACCGGACCGAGCGCCGCCCAACCATTATCTTCCTCTGTTGCTTCTATTGCCTGTCTTAGCAGGTTAAGGAGTTTTGTATCGGATTTGATATTTTTGGTTTTTTCAGGAACTGAACCATTCTGTTTCGGTGCTGTATCAAGGTATAAGAACTTAGAACACGCGTTAACAAAGGGTGAAGGGGTTTTGCGCTCTCCAAAACCCAAGACGACTTTCCCCTCTGCAAGAGCACGGGTAACCATTGGTGTAAAATCACAGTCTGATGACACAAAGCACATGACATCTATGTTCTTTGTATACATGACGTCCATTGCATCGATTACCAAAGCTATGTCTGAAGCATTTTTGCCTTTGGTCAGATCGTACTGTTGTATAGGCTGTATGGCGTATTCATTTAATAAATCTTCCCAGGATTTAAGTGTAGGGCTTTTCCAATTACCGTAAGCCTTTCTTATCGTGACTACCCCGTATTTTGCCACTTCACTGAGCACTTCTTCAAATTTGCTTGCGGGAGCATTATCTGCATCTATAAATAATGCTATTTTTTGACTATTTTCATTCATTGATAGTATGCTCCTTTTTAAGTTTAACACCAAAATCTGCGCTTTTTATCCTCTTGATCTTGCTCCTTCCTGTTTCATCTGAAACGGCCACAGTCCATTAATCTTATAAATTAATAACAATTCCTTCTCTCCGGGCTATCTCAATAATTGTACTCTCATCATCGGTTTCCCATCTTTTTGATCCCACAGGAACGGGTTCTATCCGGTTATCAGTCCGGGCCGCCGTTCTCCACAACACATTAATATCTTCACGGCTGTACTCTTCATCGTATTTATCTGATATTACAATCAAATCAATATCGCTCCATTTATTATCAGTTTCATTGGCATAGGAACCAAAAAGAACCGCTCGTTTGACTGGTATACCCTTGCGGGAAAGTTCTTTCAAATAATTTTTAACAATTATTATAATTGATTCTTCAGCCATTGTAACATCCCTTCGGTTTCAGATAAAAGCGCTTCAGCTTCTTTTTGTGATGGAACTGCTCCCCATAATTCAGGATAACGCCCTTCAAGATTAAATGGATTCATTTCAGACAGAAAATCAATTTGTTTCTCTTCAAAAGAAACGCCAGA
>JAABTU010000076.1 GCA_011389715.1 Desulfotignum sp. | reverse complement strand
AAAGGCTATCCAAAAAAGACTTTCTTCTTCCGGTGCCAAAGGCACGGGCATCCAATTCAAAGGCCCTGGTCTAATCAGACCCCATACAGAGCTACCTGAATGAAATTAACAGGTACAAACTGCTGAACCGGGAAGATGAAATTGAACTGGGCAAAAGGATTCAGGAGGAAGGAGACCAGGAGGCCGCTTACATCATGACCACCTCCAATCTGCGGCTGGTGGTGAAGATCGCCCTTGAATTCCAGCGGATCTGGATGCAGAACCTGCTTGACTTGATCCAGGAAGGCAATATCGGCCTGGTCCAGGCGGTCAAGAAATTCAACCCCTATAAAAATGTAAAATTTTCCTATTATGCCTCATTCTGGATAAAAGCCTATATCCTCAAATTCATCATGGACAACTGGCGTATGGTCAAGATCGGCACCACCCAGGGCCAGCGCAAACTGTTTTTCCGCTTGAAAAAAGAAAAACAGCTGCTCATTGAACAGGGGTTTGATCCCAAACCCAAACTTTTGTCTGAACGGCTGGGGGTATCTGAAAAAGAAGTGATGGACATGGACCAGCGCCTGGCCAACTGGGACCTGTCCCTGGATGAACCGTTAAAAAACGATTCCAACACCGAGCGCATCGAATTTATCAATACTGAATCGGATTCCTCTGAAGATCAGATGGCGAAAAAAGAAATTGAGGACATTTTACACACAAAGGTGACTGACTTTAAAACCACCCTCAATGACAGAGAACTGGAGATTTTTGAAAGGCGGATTTTTTCAGACTCTCCCCAGACCCTCCAGGAAATCGGTGAAGAATACAATATTTCCAGAGAACGGGTGCGGCAGATTGAAAACAATATCCTCAAAAAAATGAAAGCCTTTTTTAAAAAAGACATGCCGGATTTCGACATGTATGACCACAGCCAATAAAATATGCCAACACACAGTGTAATAGAATCCATGAAAAAATTTAGTATCCCAATATCCATACTGGCAGCGGTTTTCTGCTTTTCCGGGTGCAACCAGATCCAGCCTGCAGCACCCGTTGTCCAGGCTTCGGCAGATATTTCACCGCAGGATAAATCAGTACCCGCACAATCTTTGTCTGCAAGATATTATTATCTGGAATCTTTGGTACTGCACCAGCAGGACCAGCTTGAATCAGCGGTCAAATCCCTTGAAAAGGCCATTGCAGAGGATCCGGCATCCGCTTTTTTACGACGCGATCTTATCCGGCTGCATCTTGAAATGGGAAAGGAAGAAAAAGCGCTGACACTGGCAGAGGCATTGGCAGAAAAAGATCCAGATGACGTGGATAATCTGCTCATGCTGGTGCGCCTGAAAAAAGACACCGGCAGCCAGGACCAAATGCTTTCTTTGTTGAGACAAATTCTGGAACTGGACCCGGAAAACAAGGAAACCTATCTGCGCCTGGGAAAAATTTTCATGGAAAACCAGCAGTTTTCCCAAGCCCTGGAATTATTTTCCCGGATGGCTGCCCACCTGCCCCAATATTATGTGGCCCATTTTTATCTGGGAGAAGCCCATCTTCTTTCTGGAAATGACACAGCGGCAGAACAGGCATTTTTAAAAACCATTGACCTGGAACCGGACCTGGTTGAGCCCAGGTTCAAACGCATTGAAATTCTGCGCCGCCAGGCAGATGATACCAGCCATGGAAAAATGCTGGAAATCTATGAAGAAATACTGGAAATAGAACCGGAAAATGACCGTGCATTACTGGAAACAGCTTTGATCTACCACAAAACAGGACAAAAAGACAAAGCCGCACACCTGTTTGATGAACTTGGAAAACATGCAGCAACCAGCTCCCGGATGGTCATGGTGGCCGTGGACACCTATATTTCACAAAAACGGTATGATGATGCAGTGATTGTTTTTTCCGAACTGCTCAAGGCAGATCTTGACAATGACAATCTCAATTTTTTTTTGGGGATGGCCCATGAGTCAGCAGACAATCCAGAGGCGGCCATCCAGCATTATCTCAAAGTGTCGTCTGCCCACCCCCAGTATAAAAAAACCCTTTTGACCATTGGATTTTTATACCGGAAAATGGGTCAGGGAGAAAAGGCTGTGGCATTTCTTGAGAGCCACCACAAGAACAACCCCAAAGATATTGATATCATTTCCTATCTTTCTGCATTTTATGAACAGGAAGGCCATCTGGAAAAAGCCATGGACCTGCTTACCAAAGGTCTGGCAGACGCACCTGAAAACACATCGCTGCTGTTCCGGCTGGGAGCGATTCAGGACAAGGCAGGACAAAAGGAAGCGTGTATTGCCACAATGAAGGAAATTATCCGCATTGATCCGGATGATGCCTCTGCCCTCAATTATCTGGGTTACACCTATGCTGATCTGGGAATTCACCTGGACCAGGCCGAGGCTTTGATAAAAAAAGCCCTGAAAATCAAACCGGATGACGGCTATATCACAGACAGCATGGGATGGGTGTATTATAAAAAACAAGAATATGAAAAAGCGGTCTTTTATCTGGAAAAGGCTGCAACCCTCACAGAATATGAATCCATTATTGCCAGCCACCTGGCAGATGCCTATATCAAAACCGGCCGGTTATCCAAAGCCCTGGCTGTGTATCACAAGGCCATTGTCAATGCAAAAGAGGAAGATGCAGACCTGGTGCTGGAACTGGAAGCAAAAATCAAGGACCTTGAACAGCAGCTGCCCCTCCCTGATACCCGGAAAGAACAGCAGCCCGCGCAATGAAACCTGTCCATATCCTGTTTCTTACTGCCCTGGTCTGCGCTGTCTGCCTGGCCGGTTGTGCCAAACCCCGGCCTGAAACTGATCCCGTTCTGGACAAGACAGCATGGCAGTCTGCAGCAGCCATCCGGAACATGAATCAAGACATCCGCACAAGCAAGGGAACCGGCAGGGTGCGCCTGGAATCAGGAAACAGCATACAGACGTTCCAGATCGCCTGGGCTGCCCAGGCCCCGGACCGGGTGCGCATGACCTTCACCGCCTCCGGTCATCCTGTGGAGACCATTGTGGCAGACGGCAGCCGGGTTACCTTTTTTTCCCATACAGGCCGCCACAAACCCTATTCGCCGGCATCTGAAAACCCTGATCTGGAACCCTACACCCAGGTGCCGGTAAGGCTGTCGGATTTGATATCCCTGCTCTTAGGGCGAATCCCTGTTCAGAGTTTTGATGATGCCTGGTTTCTGCCGGATGACCCTTTTCGAATCAAGCTGCGCAAAAAGTTCAGTTCTCTTTCCCAGGAACTGGTGCTGCAACCAGATGATACCTTAAATACGCTGCGGCTGCTGGACAGAGAGGATACCGCCCGCTGGGAAATCCGTTACCATTCCTTTGACAGAATTGAAAAAAGCATGGTCCCTGTGCACATGACAATTACCAGCGGCAGCCTGCAGAAAGCCCAGATACGCATCACCCGGTTCTGGCCCAACATACCGGTCAAAGAATCGGTTTTCCAGTTGACACCAGCCGGATCATGACAATTATTAGCTGTGGCACAACCGTACCAATTAAGACCGTAACCATGGACCTCTCAAAAGGAGATATTCAATACAATGATTCACGACAGCGTTGACAAGGCAAAAAAACCCCAGGGATGTCCTTCCCAGGAAGGGGATATGGCCAGAAAACAGCAGGAACAGCAGGCCATGATCAAGACATCTCTGGCCAGGATCAAACATAAAATTTTCGTACTCTCAGGCAAGGGCGGCGTGGGCAAAAGCAGTGTATCCGCCAACCTGGCAGCGGTGCTGTCAAAAAAGGGATACAAGACAGGGCTTATGGATGTGGATGTGCATGGGCCATCCATTGCCCAGATGCTGGGACTCACCGAGCTGCTGGATATCACCCCTGACCAGCAGCGCCTTATTCCCAAACAGATCAATGACAACCTCAAGGTGGTGTCTGTTCAGGCCCTTATGCAGGACAAGGACCAGGCCATCATCTGGCGGGGGCCTGCCAAGGCCGGCATGATCCAGCAGTTTGTGGGCATGGTGGACTGGGGAGACCTGGATTTTCTGGTCATTGACGCGCCTCCCGGCACCGGAGACGAGCCCCTCACCGTTGTTCAGACCATTCCCGAAGCATTGGGCGTGATTGTGACCACCCCCCAGGAGGTGGCCCTGGCAGACATCAGAAAATCCATCTCTTTCTGCAAAACCGTGAAACTCAAAACCCTGGGAATTGTGGAAAACATGTCCGGTTTCACCTGTCCCCACTGCAATGAAGCCATTGACCTGTTCATGAACGGGGGCGGCGAAAAAACCGCCAGGGAACAAGGCCTCACCTTTCTGGGTTCCATCCCCTTTGACACCGGCGTGGTGGTTTCCGGGGACCAGGGGGTTCCCATCATGTTCCAGGACAAAGAAACCCCGTTCACCAAGGCCTTTGGCAAGGTGGTGGACAACATCGTTAAACAGCTGTAGATGAAAGCTGTTAGCTGTTAGCTGTTAGCTTTTAGCTGAGTACTGATGGCTGACGACTGACGGCTTTTATATTAAATGCCGTTCATCCGGATGATGTCCGCCCCTGCTAACCGCCTGAATTCAAATGACAGGATTGCTTTGTGGATGACCGCCTGAAAAAAACCAGGGACCTGCAGCGTATCCTGAACCGCAGGGAACAGGAAACACTGCACGCCCTGGCATGTCTTTCCCGGTCCGCTGTCCGGCGGCATCCGGAAAAACTGGCACACAATGAATACCGCCAGGCCTTCAGCCAGGATGCGGACCGGATACTCAACTCCATGGCCTTTACCCGGTACATTGACAAAACCCAGGTCTTTTCCCTGATCCAGAACGACCATCTCACCCACCGGGTACTGCATGTGCAGCTGTTGTCCCGGGTGGCCAGAACCATCGGCCGTTACCTGGGGCTCAACCAGGACCTGATCGAGGCGGCCAGTTTAGGCCATGATATCGGTCATCCCCCGTTCGGCCATGACGGGGAGCGGTTTTTATCCAGATTGACCCATGCCGGCGGAGCCGGATATTTTCACCACAATGTCCAGAGCCTCCAGTTTCTGGATAAAATTGAACGCAAGGGTAAAGGGTGGAACCTGAGCCTCCAGACCCTGGATGCCATTTTGTGCCATGACGGGGAAACCCATATCCGGAAGCTGGCACCCCATGGACAGCGGACCTTTGCCGATCTGGACCACATGATCGGATCGTTTCACAAAAAAAAACAGGCAGGTTTTCCTCCCATGACCCTGGAAGGTTGCGTGGTGCGCATGGCCGACACCATCAGCTACATCGGCCGGGACCTGGAGGACGGCATCCGCCTGGGAGTGGTAAAACGCGACCAGATCCCGGATCTGTGCCGCACAACCCTGGGCAGCACCAACGGCACCATAGTGTTCACCCTGGTAACCGATCTGATCGCAACCAGCCTGGACCAGCCCTTTGTGGGGTTTTCAGAAGAAACCAGCCAGGCCCTGCAGACACTCAAAGATTTCAATTACAGCCGTATATACAAAAACCCGGCCATCAAACAGCACCTGGGATCCATCGGCACCATATATGAACACCTGTTTTCCCGGTGCCTGGATGACCTGGAAAAAGAAAACCGGTCATCTGCCATCTTTACCCGGTTTCTGGCGGACATGTCCGACACCTACTGCCAGACCCATTCGCGCCCCCAGATGGTGCGGGATTTCATCTCCGGCATGACCGATTCCTATTTTATCCGCCAGGCCCCTGCCCGTCTGCGTCCCAAACCGGTGGACCATGTTTGAAGACCGCCGCATTTACCGGCAGCAGCAAAGAAAAAAAGGGCTGACTTCCTTTGAAATAACGGTACAGGAGACCAACCTGCACATCCAGGCGGATACCGACCTGTCGAAACAGGCCATCCAGGCGGTGGGCCGGTGCCGGGGATTGATAGAACACCATATCCAAAAGCATCCCGCCTTTGCCGGCTCCCTGGTGCCTGTAACAGTTCCGGACAAGGCATCTCTGATCATCCGGGATATGGCGCATGCGGCCGCTGCGGCACAGGTTGGGCCAATGGCAGCCGTGGCAGGAGCAGTGGCTGAGTATACCGGCCGGCATCTGCTGTCCTTTTCTTCCGAGGTCATCGTGGAAAACGGCGGCGATATTTTTATCTGCTCCCGCACCGACACCGTACTCACAATTTTTGCCGGCACCTCTCCATTCAGTATGACCACGGGCATACAGGTGCCGAAACAGGACACCGGCTTCGGGGTCTGCACCTCATCAGGCACATTCGGGCATTCCACAAGTTTTGGCAAAGCAGATGCAGTCATGGTCATGGCCCGGTCCTGCATGCTGGCGGATGCCACAGCCACCGGCCTGGCCAACCGGGTCAACACCGGTGAGGACATCCCCGGCACCCTGGAAAAAGGCAGGCAGATCCCCGGGATCCAGGGCCTGGTGATCATTGTGGGCGCACAGATCGGGCTGTGGGGCAGCCTGAAGCTGGTGCGGCTTTAGGCGCCTTACGCCACAGTTTCTGTTTAAAAAACAAGAAAATAAGGAGCGGCACCTGGGTTGCGGGCTTCCCGCGTTAATACAGTTTGCCCACTGCCGCTTCCACTGCCCGGACAATGGCCCCGTCTTTGAGCATCTGTTTGACCGTTGCAATGTCTGTGGACAACAGCCGGTCTTCTTTCATGTAATCCACCTGCTGCCGGATGGTGTTATAGGCTGCCAGGGTGCCGTTTCCTGCCTTGATGTTGGTGAACAGGTCAATGGCCTGGGCTCCGCACAGCAACTCGATGGCAATGACATCGTCGGCGTTTTCCACGATATCTCTGCATTTTCTGGCGGCAATGGCCCCCATGGATACATGGTCTTCTTTGTTGGCAGAGGTCGGGATGGAATCCACGGATGCGGGATGGGCCAGCACCTTGTTTTCAGACACCAGGGCTGCTGCCGCATACTGGGCG